>NZ_RCVK01000237.1:0-16372 GCF_003667485.1 Micromonospora sp. BL1 | reverse complement strand
GCGGACCGGCGGCGACCCGCCGTCGAAGGCCCGACCGCCGCCACTAGCGTGTCCGTCATGACCGGGTACGCCGACGACCTCGCCCTCGCCCACCTGCTCGCCGACGCCGCGGACGCCGTCTCCGCGGCCCGGTTCCGCGCGCTGGACCTGCGCGTCGAGTCGAAGCCGGACCTGACCCCGGTCTCCGACGCGGACACCGCCGTGGAGCGGGAGATCCGCGCGCTGCTGGCCGCCCACCGCCCCGGTGACGGCCTGCTCGGCGAGGAGTACGGCGAGCAGCCGCCCGCCGGCCCGGACGGGCGGCGCTGGGTGATCGACCCGATCGACGGCACGAAGAACTTCGTCCGGGGCGTACCGGTCTGGGCCACGCTGATCGCGCTGCTGGAGCACGACCGGCCGGTGCTCGGCCTGGTCTCCGCCCCGGCGCTGGGCCGCCGCTGGTGGGGCGCGCTCGGCGCGGGCGCGTTCGCCGGCACCGGCCCGGCGGACGGCACGCCGATCCGGGTCTCCGGTGTGACGGCGCTGGGCGACGCGAGCTTCTGCTACTCGTCGCTGACCGGATGGGAACAGGCCGGCCGGCTGGACGCGGTGCTCCAGCTCATGCGCGACACCTGGCGCAGCCGCGCGTACGGCGACTTCTACGGCTACATGCTGCTGGCCGAGGGGGCACTGGACGTGATGGTGGAGCCGGAGCTGTCGCTGTGGGACATCGCCGCGCTGGTCCCGATCGTCACCGAGGCGGGCGGCCGGATCACCGACCTGGCCGGGCGGCCCGCCCAGGGCGGCGCCGGCTCCGCCGACATCAGCGCCGTGGCCAGCAACGGGGCGTTGCACGACGACATCCTGGCCCGGCTCGGCCGTCCAGCCGAGCGCTGACCCGGGCGGAGCCTCTATCCTCGCCAGGTGGTTTCCTCCGGTTGGTGCTTCCTGGCGGCGATGATCATCGCGTACGGCTTCGCCAACCTCCTCCAGTCGGTCGCGGCCGCGCGGACCACCGTGCACCACACGTTCGATCCCGGGCTGCTGCTGCGCCTCGCCGGGCACCGGACGTACCTGATCGGCCTGACCTGCCAGGTCGTCGGCTTCGTGCTGGCCTTCCTGGCCCGCCGCGACCTGCCGTTGTTCCTGGTCCAGGCCAGCGTGGCGGCCGGGCTCGGGGTGACCGCAGTGCTCGGCGTGCTGGTGCTCAAGTGGCGGCTGCCGGCCGCCGAGGTGGCCCTGCTGGTGCTGCTGTTCGCCGGCATCACCGCGCTCGTGCTCTCCGCCCAGCCGGCACCGTCGCGGCAGCTCGGCACCGCCGGGCTGGTCGGTCTGGCGGTGGCGGTGGTCGCGATCGCCGTTTCCGGCTTCTTCGCCGCCCGGCTGCACGGCGCGCTCGGGTCGGTGGTGCTCGGTTCACTGGCCGGGATGGCGTTCTCCGCCGCGGCGGTGGCGGCCCGGCCGCTCGCCTCGGCCGGGTCGGTGGAGGCGTTCGTCCGCGACCCGCTGCTCTACCTGTTGATCGTCCACTCGGTGATCGGTCAGCTGCTGCTCGGGCTGGCCATGCAGCGAGGGTCGACCACGGCGGCGGTGGCCGCGATGGACGCCGCCGGCGCGGTCCCCGCGGCGATCGTCGGCCTGCTGCTGCTCAACGACAAGATCTGGCCCGGCCGGGAGTGGCTGGCCGGGCTCGGCTTCCTGGTGACGCTCGCGGCTGTGGTCGGCCTGACCCGGTACGCCGAACCGCAGCACCACCATGCCGGCGCCCGCCAGAAGGCGATCGTGGGCGCCCCGATGGTGCCGGTTCAGGCCGCCTCGACCGGCCCCCGTTCGGAGACGACCACCTCGACCGGCGGTGTCACCTCGACCGGCGTCGGCTCGATCGGGGTGGCCGGGCGGCGCCGCCCGATCACCCGCTCGTAGAGGCGCTCCAGCGCGGCGGCGGTACGTTCCCAGGTGTAGCTGCACCGGACCCGGTCCACCGCGGCGTGGCCGTACGCGAACCGACCGGCGTTGTCCGACAGCAGCCGGCGCAGCGTGACCCCGAGCGTGCGCACGTCACCCGGCGGCACCAGCTTGCCGGTCACCTCGTCCACCACCGCGTCGGCGATGCCGCCCATGGCGTAGCCGACCACCGGCACGCCGCAGGCCATCGCCTCCAGCGACACCCGCCCGGCCGATGCGTAGTGCGGCGTGCAGGCCACCACGTCGGCGGAGCGGTACCAGGTGGCCATCTGGTCGTGCGGCACCGCGCCGACCAGCTTCACCTGCTCCGCCACGCCCGCGCGTTCGGCCAGCTCGCGCAGCCGGCGCGCCTCGGCGTGCCCGTCCAGCCGCTCGGCCGGCGGGCCGCCGGCGATCACCAGCTCCGCGTCACCGACCAGCCGCATCGCCCGGATCAGGTCGTCCTGGCCGTGGCCGGGCGCGAGCCCGCCGACGGAGAGGATCCGCGGCCGCTGGTCCCGGGGCGCCGCCTCGCCGTCCGGGTGGAACTGGCCGGTGTCCACCCCGGTCGGCACCATCGCCACCGAGGTGCGTTGCAGGCCCATCCGGGTCAGCTCGTCGACCTCGTCGTTGGACTGGGCCACCGCGACGTCCACGGCCCGGGTCAGTGCCCGCTCCAGCGGGATGCGCTCCCCCGGCCCGCCGTACTCACGGCCGAGGTGACGCAACTGCTCGACGCCGAGCGAGTGGAACGTCTGCACCACCGGGATGTCGGTGGCGCGTACCGCGTGGGCGGCGGCCAGGCCGCCGACCCAGTAGTGCCCGTGCACCACGTCGGGGGTCCAGTCCCCGGCCCACTGCCCGGCCAGCCAGCGGCCGTACTCGGCGACGAACGGGACCAGCTCGGCGGTGGAGAGCATGTCGGGCGGGCCGACCGGGACACGTTCCACCCGGTAGCCGTCGAGTTCGGTCAGGGCGGGCTGGGCGGAAGCGGCACGGCGCTCGTAGACGCGGACGTCATGGCCCCGGGCGGCGAGTTCCGCCGCCACGCGCGCAATGTGCTCCTGGGTCCCGACGGTGGGACCGTCGGTGGACGAGCCGGCGTGCGCGCATACAAGGCCGACGCGCATGGTGCACCTCCATGCGTTCTAGCGAGCGGGGTCTCCGGTCAGAGCGTCCCATTAACCCAGCTCCGGTGCGCCCAAACCTGACAGATCGGGGTCACCCGGCCAGGGCGTCCCGCGGACGGGACAGCCGACCGAACCCGATCACCGTCGAAAACGGTCGGCATGACGGCCCGGACCGGGGGTACCGACGGGGAATGCCGCTGACCCGCAGCCTCTCCGACGCCACGGTCGTCATCACCGGCGCCTCCAGCGGGATCGGTGCGGCCACCGCGTACGCGCTGGCCCGCCGGGGTGCCGACGTGGTGCTGGCCGCCCGTACCGAGTCCGCGCTGCGCCGCGTCGCGGCGTTCTGCCGGGAGCTGGGCGGGCGGGCCCTGGTGGTGCCCACCGACGTGACCGACCCGGAGGCGGTGGAGCGGCTGGCCGGGCGGGCGGTGGCCGAGTTCGGCCGGATCGACGCCTGGATCAACAACGCGGCAGTGGGCACCGTGGGGCTGTTCGACGAGATCCCGGTGTCCGAGTTCCGCCGGGTGGTGGACGTGAACCTGCTCGGCGCCGTGTACGGCACGCGCGCCGCGCTGCCCTGGCTGGGCGCGGCCGGCGGCGGGGTGCTGGTCAACAACGCCTCGGTGCTGGCCGAGGTGGCGATGCCGTACCAGTCGGCGTACAACGCGACCAAGCACGCGATCCGCGGGCTGGCCGACACGGTGCGGCAGGAACTGCGGGTGACCGGCCGGGGGAACATCTCGATCTGCACCGTGCTGCCCGCCACCATCGACACGCCGTTCTTCCGGCACGCGGCCAACCACTCCGGCCGGGAACTGACCCCGCCGCCGCCGGTGTACCCGCCGGAGATGGTCGCCGAGACGATCGTCAAGCTGCTGCGCCGGCCCCGGCGGGAGGCGTACGCGGGCGGCGCGGCCCGGCTGATCGGGCTCCAGTGGCGGCTCGCCCCGGCGCTGGCCGAGCGTGTGCTGGGCTGGTACACCGCGCGCACCCAGTTCGGCCCCGGCGTACGCGCCGACTCCACCGGCGCCGTCTTCACGCCGGACTCGGCGGCGGAGCGGACCGACGGGTGGTCCGGCCGGCGCGGTCAGGTGCTGCGGCTGACGGCGGCGGTCGGGCTGGCCGCCGGCACCGCTGTCGGCACGGTGGCGGCGATCAGCCGCCGGTCCCGAGGTGGCCGGCCGTGAGTCCCGTGGACCGGACCGGTGCGCGGGCACGGACCGACGTGCACAATGGGACGATCATGCCGACGGATGCGCGCTGCCTGGTGGAGGCCGACGATTCCTCCCCGACGGTCCGGCTGACCGGGGTGCTCGACCGCTTCGAGGTGGAGGCCGTACGGGACGCGCTGCTCGCCCGGCTGTGGCAGCGCCCGGGGTTGCTGCTGGTGGACCTGTCCGGGGTGCGGATCCCCGATCCGCTGGCACGTGAGGCGCTGGACGAGGTCTGCCGGGCGGTCGCCGACTGGCCCGCCGCCGAACTGCTGCTCGATCCGGACGGGTCGCCACCGGACGCGCCGCCCGAGCCGCTCGACGCCGAACTGTCCCCGGTGGTCGAGGCGGCCCGCGAGGCACGGGTGCTGGTCGCCGCCGGGTGCGCCAGGTGGGGGCTGCCGGAGCTGACCGAGCCGGCCTGCATCGCGGTCACCGAGATGGTCAACAACGTGGTGGCGCACGCCGTCACGCCGATGACGCTCCGGCTGGCCCCGCGCGGCGGCGCGCTGCACCTGGCCGTCCGGGATTACTCGGCCGGGCGGCCCGCGTACGGCGGTCCGGTGCCGGCGGACTCGGTGGGCGGGCGAGGGCTGCTGCTCATCGACACGGTGGCCCGGCGCTGGGGCAGCACGGCACTGCCCGACGGCAAGGTGGTGTGGTGCGTGCTGTACGCCGAGGACGAGGCGGCGTTCCACAACTGAGGTACCCTTTCGCCCCGTTGCTCCCGATCCACCCGGCCGGTCGCGGTTAGGGCGGGGAGCGCAGTGGGTAGTTCCCGAGCATGCGCGACGACGAGTACCCCACCCCCGTGTCCGATCCCGAGGCGGAGGGTCTGCCCGACACCGCCGACGACGACTCCACCGCCAACGACGACGTGCTGACCGGGCGCGAGGCGGACGGCCCCGAGCCGGCCCAGCTCCCCGGTGACCGCACGCCGGTCGCCGTGGACCAGTTCGGCACCACGGCGGAGGAGCAGCTCGACGGCGAGTCGCTGGACTACAAGCTCCAGCGCGAGCAGTACGAGCGTCCCGCCGACGATCCGCTCGCCGGCCCGGTCGACCCGGACATCGCCGCCGAGGCGGACAGCGAGGAGGCCGCCGCGCAGGCCCAGCTCGACGCCGACGTGATCGACCCGGGCCCGGTCTCGGACCCGGACTCCCCGGTGTCGGTGTACGACCACGGCCAGCTCGGCACCGTCGCCGACCACCAGGTGGGCCGGCTGGTCGAGCCGGACGAGGGCGCGCACACCGACCAGGAGACCGACAACGTCGCCTACGACGCCGGCGCGGCCGGCGGCGGGGCCAGCGCGGAGGAACTGGCGGTGCACGAGACACGGCCGCCGGACGCGCGCTGACCGCTCAGTCGTCCAGGCCCCGCTCGATGGCGTACCGGGTCAGCTCGACCCGGTTGTGCAACTGGAGCTTGCCCAGGGTGTTCTGCACGTGGTTCTGCACGGTCCGGTGGGACAGGCCCAGCCGGTCGGCGATCTGCTTGTAGGACAGCCCCTTGGCGACCAGACGCAGCACCTCGGTCTCCCGTTCGGTGAGCCGGGGTGCTTCGTCGTGCGGGGCGGGCGGCGTCGCGGCCAGCCGCCGGTACTCCCCCAGCACCAGCCCGGCCAGGCCGGGCGTGAACACCGGCTCGCCGGCCGCCGTCCGGCGCACCGCGTCCAGGAACTCCGCCGGCGCGGCCGACTTGGTCAGGTAGCCGGTGGCGCCGGCCTTGACCGCGTCGAGCACGCCCTGCGGCTCGCCGCTGGCCGAGAGCATGAGCACCCGCACGTCGGGCAGCGCGGCGCGCAGCCCGCGGATCACCTCGACGCCGGAGATGTCCGGCAGCTGGAGGTCGAGCACGACCAGGTCGGGGCGGGCCGCCGCGGCCACCCGTACCGCCTGCCGTCCCTCCCCGCTGGTCGCCACCACCTGGTGACCGGCCTCGGTGAGGTCGCGGGCCACACCCTCGCGCCACATCGGGTGGTCGTCGACCACCATCACCCGGATGCTCACCCGCGGCTCCTCGGCACGACCAGCTCGATCTCGGTGCCGGTGCCGGGCGCGGAGACGATCCGCACCTCGCCGCCCAGGTCCGCCACCCGGCCCCGGATGGACTGCGCCACCCCGAGCCGCCCCTGCGCGGCGGCCTCCGCCAGCCGCCCCTCGGGGATGCCCGGTCCCTCGTCGCGTACCGAGACGGTCACCGTCTCCTCCTCGTCCTCGATCAGCACCCAGGCCCGCCCGCCGGCGTGCCGGGCCACGTTGTCGAGCGCCGCGCCGACCGCCGCGCCCAGCTCACCGGCGGCCCGCGCCGGCAGCGGCACCGGTGTGGCGGGCGCGGACACCACGACCGTGGCCGAGGCGTACCTGTCGAGCAGGTCGCGCAGGTCCTGCTCGTCCCCGCCCGGGTCCGGCGGCGCGCCCGCCCGGCCGATCAGCGCCCGCAGCGCCACCTCCTGCTCGCCGGCCAGCCAGGCCAGCTCGGCCGCCTCGCCGTCCAGGTCCGCGCCGCGCCGCCGGACCAGCGCGAGCACCTGGAGCACCGAGTCGTGGATGTCGCGGGCCAGACGCTCCCGTTCCCGGGTGGCCGCCTCCAGCTCCACCGCCCGCTGCAACCGCTCCTCCGCCTCCACCGCCAGCCGCGCCACGTGCCCGACCACCACACCGGCGAGCAGCATCAGGATCGCCCCGGTCAGCGCGGACGGGCTGATCCGGTCCCGGGTGGCGAGGTCGGCGCCGCCGAGCACCAGCGCGGCCACCGCGCCGCGCCGCCGCCCGCCGGAGACCGCCCAGGCGAGCACCGGCCCGGCCAGCCAGGCGGCGGTCAGCATCGGCACCCCGGCGGCGAGCGCCGCGCGGCCCACCACCCAGGGCGTGACGAGGATGATCGCCAGCACCACGCCGAGGTCGGCCAGGAGCAGCGGCCAGCGCCGCCCGGCCGGACGGCCGTAGCCGGCCGCCGTCACGCCGCTCCACGCCAGCATCGCCAGCAGGACGCCGCCCGCGGCGACCGGATGCGCGTAGCGGTCCGCGTCGCGCAGGACGACCAGTCCGACGTACGCGAGCGCGGCGAAGCGGAACACCGCTATCGATCGCCAGAAGGGGCCCTCGAGGCCGGAGGACGACGGCATGTGCGTCACCCTGTCACAGCCGGTCCAGGGCACCCCGGGCGGTGCGGCTTGAGAAACCCTGACGTACGGTGGAAATGCCGCGAAAGTCGTCGAGAAGCATCGTCGGGACGGGGTCATGACAGACGCAGAACTCCCCGCACCGCGTACGGTTGTGCCCATCGAACCTTCCCTCCTCCTCGCCACGGCCTTCGACCAGGCGCAGGTGACCGGGCTGCGGCACTCGGTCACCTCCTGCGCGCACGGGTCCGGCCTGTCCGGCCAACGGCTGGACGACTTCGTGCTGGCGGTCAACGAGCTGATCACCAACGCGGTCCGTCACGGCGGCGGGCAGGGCTGGCTGCGGCTCTGGAAGCGGAACGGCGAACTGGTCTGCGAGGTCGCCGACCACGGGCCCGGCATCAGCGAACGGCGGCTGCGCGACCGCGACCGGCCCGCGCCGGACACCGCCGGCGGCTGGGGCCTCTGGCTGGCCCGGGAGCTGAGCGACGCGATGGAGGTGGAGAGCGGCGACGCCGGCACAGTCGTCCGGATCACCGCCGCGCTCGCCACCCGCCAGCCCGTCACCGGCCCGCTGGACGGCTGACCCGCCTCGTCAGGCGAACAGGGCGCTCACCGACTCCCCGTTGTGGATCCGCCGCATCGCCTCGGCCAGCGCCGGCGCCACCGACAGCACCTCCAGCGTCGGCACCCGCTTCTCGGCCGGGATCGGCACCGTGTTGGTGCAGACGATCTCCAGGACGCCCTCCTGCGCGCTCAGCCGCTCCAGCGCCCCGCTGGAGAACAGGCCGTGCGTACAGGCCAGCCGGATCGAGCGGACCCGCCGCTCGCGCAGGTGCGAGATCAGCTCGATCACGGTGCTGCCCTTCGCGATCTCGTCGTCCAGCACGATCACGTCCCGGTCCGCCACGTCACCGATGATCGTGCTGATCTGCACCCGGTCGTCGCTGTAGCGCTGCTTCGCGCCGGCCGCCACCGGCGTGCCGAGCATCCGGGCGAACGCGGCGGCCTCCTTGGCGTTGCCCAGGTCCGGCGAGACCACCACCGCGTTGCTCAGGTCGTACCCCTTGAAGTGGGCGGCCAGCTCGCGCAGCGCGTGCAGGTGGTCCACCGGGACGCTGAAGAAGCCGTGCACCTGCGGCGAGTGCAGCGTCATGGCCAGCACCCGGTCCGCGCCCGCGGAGGTGAGCAGGTCGGCGACGAGCCGGCCGCCGATGGAGATGCGCGGCGCGTCCTTCTTGTCCGACCGCGCGTACGCGTAGTGCGGCAGCACCACTGTGATCCGCGCGGCCGACGCGCCCCGCGCCGCGTCGATCATGAGCAGCAGCTCGACCAGGTGCTCCTGCACCGGCGGCACCAGCGGCTGGATGAGGAAGACGTCGCGCTCCCGGCAGTTCGCCTGCAACTGCACCTCCAGGCAGTCGTTGGCGAACCGGGACACCCGCACCGGGTGCAGCGGGACGTGGAGGTGGGCGCAGATCTCGGCGGCGAGGTCGGGATGGGCCGACCCGCTGAACACGGCAATGTCACGCACGTCTGATGATCGTACGGGCCGCCGGAGGGAGACGGTGGACGCTCGCGGCGGGTACGGTGCTGCCGTGACCGCAGAGTTCGTCGCCGCGATCGACCAGGGCACCACGTCCTCGCGCTGCATCGTCTTCGACCGGGCCGGTGAGATCGTCGCCGCGGCCCAGCGCGAGCACCGGCAGATCTTCCCCCGGCCCGGCTGGGTGGAGCACGACGCCGAGGAGATCTGGACGAACGTCGAACACGTGGTGCGCGAGGCGCTGGCGAGCGCCGACATCGGCACCGAGTCGCTGGCCGCGGTGGGCATCACCAACCAGCGGGAGACCACAGTGGTGTGGGACCGGGAGACCGGCCGCCCGGTGGCGAACGCGATCGTCTGGCAGGACACCCGCACCGGCCCGCTGCTGCGCGAGCTGACCGCGACGTACGACGAGGAGCGGCTGCGGGCCCGCACCGGCCTGACCCCGGCAACCTACTTCGCCGGCCCGAAGCTGCGCTGGCTGCTCGACCACGTGGACGGGCTGCGCGAGCGGGCCGAGCGCGGCGAGGTGCTGTTCGGCACCATGGACAGCTGGCTGATCTGGAAGCTGACCGGCCGGCACGTCACCGACGTGACGAACGCCAGCCGCACCATGCTGATGGACCTGGAGACGCTCGACTGGGCCCCGGAGCTGCTCGACGCGCTGCGCATCCCCGCCGCCGTGCTGCCCGAGATCCGAAGCTCGGCCGAGGTGTACGGCACCGCGCAGGGGGTGCTGGCCGGAGTGCCGGTGGCGAGCGCGCTCGGCGACCAGCAGGCGGCGCTGTTCGGGCAGACCTGCTTCCAGCCCGGCGAGGCCAAGTGCACCTACGGCACCGGCAGCTTCCTGCTGCTCAACACCGGTGCCAGCCCGGTGCCGTCGCGGCACGGCCTGCTCACCACTGTGGCGTACCGGATCGAGGGCCAGCCCGCCGTGTACGCGCTGGAGGGCGCCATCGCGGTCACCGGCTCGCTCGTGCAGTGGCTGCGCGACAACCTCGGCCTGATCTCCACCGCCCCCGAGGTCGAGGAGCTGGCCCGCACCGTCGACGACAACGGCGGATGCTACGTGGTACCGGCCTTCTCCGGCCTGTTCGCCCCGCACTGGCGCAGCGACGCCCGGGGCGTGATCGCCGGGCTGACCGGCTACATCACCAAGGGGCACCTGGCCCGCGCGGTGCTGGAGGCGTCCGCGTTCCAGACCCGCGAGGTGGTGGACGCGATGAACGCCGACTCCGACGTGGCGCTGCGCCGGCTGCGGGTGGACGGCGGGATGACCGGCAACGAGCTGCTCATGCAGTTCCTCGCCGACGTGCTGGACGTGCCGGTCGTGCGGTCCCGGATCACCGAGACGACGTGCCTCGGCGCCGCGTACGCCGCCGGCCTGGCCGTCGGGTTCTGGCCCGACCTGGCCACGCTGCGGGAGAAGTGGCGCTCGGACGCGCAGTGGGAGTCGACGATGGACCCGGCGCACCGGGAGCGCGAGCTGCGCCAGTGGCACAAGGCCGTCCGGCGCACTCTCGACTGGGTCGACTGAGCGTCAGTCCCAGCTGTTGCCGGTGAGCTTCTCGTACACCTCGACGTAGCGGGCCCGGGTCGCCTCGATCACCTCGGCCGGCACCTGCGGCGCGGGCGGCTGCTTGTCCCAGCCGCTCGACGTGGCCCAGTCCCGCACGTACTGCTTGTCGTAGGAGAACTGCGCGCGGCCCGGCTGGTACGACTCGGCCGGCCAGAACCGGGACGAGTCGGAGGTGAGCACCTCGTCGCCGAGGACCAGCGTGCCGTCCGCAGCCCAGCCCAGCTCCAGCTTCGTGTCCGCGATCAGGATGCCCCGCTCGGCGGCGATCTCCGCGCCGCGCCGGTAGACGTCGACGGTGATCTGCCGCAGCCGCTCCGCGACCTCCGGCCCGACCTTGTCGACCACCTGCTCGTACGTGATCGGCTCGTCGTGCTCGCCCTTCGGCGCCTTGGTCGACGGGGTGAAGATCGGCTCGGGCAGGATCGACGCCTCGACCAGGCCGCGGGGCAGCGGCACCCCGGAGACGGAGCCGGTGCGCTGGTACTCCGCGAGGCCGCCGCCGGTCAGGTAGCCCCGGGCCACGCACTCGACCGGCACCATGTCCAGCCGCCGGCAGCGGATCGCCCGGCCGGCGAACTCCGCCGGCACGTCGGTCGCGGAGATCACATGGTTCGGCACCAGGT
This sequence comes from Micromonospora sp. BL1, assembly GCF_003667485.1. Lineage (NCBI taxonomy): Bacteria > Bacillati > Actinomycetota > Actinomycetes > Micromonosporales > Micromonosporaceae > Micromonospora > Micromonospora sp. BL1. The sequence goes on along the minus strand of NZ_RCVK01000237.1, from coordinate 5,233 downwards.
CGGACAGCTGCTCGAACCACCACAGCGACAGCGCGGTGAGCAGGCGGCCCTTGTCCGGGATCGGGGTCGGCAGCACCACGTCGTAGATGGAGACGCGGTCCGTGGCGACCAGGATCAGGTCCTCGCCGTCGGCGTAGACGTCCCGGACCTTGCCCGAGTGCAGAAGTTCCACGGCGCTAGTACACCATGACGGGCGCGCGCCGCCGGGCGCGCCCACCAGCCGTCCCGCCCGGCGTTGACACCCGGCCGGGGGCCGGTGAAATGATCCGTCCACCCCACCTTCGGAGAGATTCAGTGCGCGCTCCGCAGTCCGTACCCCGTCCCGGGCTCGACCGGCGACGGTTCCTCGGCGCGCTCACCGGGCTGCCGCTCGCCGCTGGCGCGCTGCCGCTGCTCACCGGGTGCAGCCCGGAGGAGGTGGCCGCGGACGACGGCCCGATCGAGCTGTCCGTGTTCTGGTGGGGCGGCGCCCGCCGGGCCGCGGCCACCGAACAGGCGCTGCGGCTGTACTCGCAGCAGAACCCCCGGGTCAGCTTCCGGGTCACCTGGCAGGGGCTGGGCGGCTACTACGACCGGATCGCCACCCAGGCCACCGGCGGGAACGCGCCGGACCTGTTCCAGATCGACGACACAGTGCTCGCCGAGTACGCCGGCCGGGACATCCTGCTCGACCTCACCCGGTACGCCGCCGACGAACGGCTCGACCTGCGCGAGGTGCCGGAGCAGCTGGCCCGCTACGGCCGGGTGGACGAGCGCACGGTGGGCGTGCCGGCCGCGCAGACGAGCGCCGCGCTGGTGTTCAACCGCCGGCTGCTGCGCGGGCTGGGCCAGCCCGAGCCGCGTACCGGGATGTCCTGGAAGGAGTACGTGAGCTGGGCCGCCCGCGTCACACGCGCCTCCGGCAACCGGGTGGCGGGCACCATGGACGCCTCCGGCGACTACCGGGCGTTCTGGCTCTGGCTGCGCGGCCAGGGCAGCGAGCTGTACCAGGGGCGGCAGCTCGGCTTCAGCTCCGCCGAACTGCTCGCCTGGTTCGAGTTCTGGGAGGTGGCGCGCTTCGACCGGGCCACACCGAGCGCCGCGCTGGTCGAGCAGGCCGACAGCGGCGAGCTGGCCCGCCAGCTCGTGGTCACCGGGCACACCGCGGCCTCCTTCGCCTGGTCGCACCAGTTGCCCGAGTTGCAGAGCCTGACCGACGACGAGCTGGGCGCGGTCGCCTTCCCGGGCACGCCCGCCGCCCAGTGGCCGCGCGCGTCGATGTACTGGGCCGGTTTCCGGGGCACCCGCCACCCGGAGGCGGTGGTCGACGTGCTCGACTTCCTGACCACGAACGTGGCCGCCGGCCGGCTCCTCGGCGTCGAACGCGGCCTGAACGCCAGCAAGCAGGTGCGCTCGTTCGTGGCCGCGGAGGTGACCGGCCGGGCCGAGAAGCGCATGGCCGCGCTCGGCGCGGAGCTGGACGACCTGGCCGGCCCGTCACCCGCGCCGCCGCCCAAGGGGCACGCGGCGGTGCGCACGCTGCTGATCGAGGCGGCCGAGAGCATCCGCGGCAAGCGGGCCGGCGCCCGCACCGCGACCTCCCGCTTCATGGCCCAGGCGAACGCCGCCCTGGCCGGCTGACCCACCCCACCCGCTCACCCTCTCGGCGTGGGCGGGGTGGGTGCGGGTGTCAGCGCGGGGGGCGGTTGCGGCGGTTGCGGGTGAGCAGCACCACCAGCAGCACGATGCCGCCGACCACCACGAGGCAGCAGAGCAGGCCGAGGAAGCCGAACCCGCCGCGGGAGCGCCGGCGCGCGGCCTCCACCACGATCTCGCCGGTGCCCGACGACGCCCAAGCCGCGACCGGCACGAAGACCGAGAGCACGACCGTACCGAGGACCGCGCCCAGGCGGCCCCACCACTTGTTCCATGCAGACATGCCCCCATCCTCGCCGAGACCCGCAACCGGGGCACGGCGGACGGAAAGGATGTCGCCGGACGCGGCGAAGGGCGGCTGCCGCAGCCCCGGTGGCCTTATTCACGATTAGCCGTCCATTTGGACTGTTACGGTTGGCCGGTGACCTCCTTTCTGCGCTCCGACCCCGCGCCGGCCCGTGCCGGAAAGCGGGAATGGGCGGCCCTCGTGGTCCTCGTCCTCGTGGTCCTTCTCCTCGCCATCGACGGAACGGTCCTCTACCTCGCGGTCCCGTCCCTCACGGAGGACATCGGGCCCAGTGCCACGCAGATCCTGTGGATCGGGGACATCTACGCCTTCGTGCTCGCCGGGCTCCTGATCACGATGGGCAACCTGGCCGACCGGATCGGCCGGAAACGGCTGCTGATGATCGGCACTGTGGGGTTCGGCTCGGCGTCCGTGCTGGCGGCCTTCGCCTCCACGCCGGAGGTGCTGATCGCGGCCCGCGCCCTTCTCGGCCTGGCCGGCGCCACGTTGATGCCGTCGACGCTCTCGATCGTCCGCTCGATGTTCGCCGATCGCGCTCAGCGGGCCCGGGCCATCGCGCTCTGGTCCGCCGGGGCGACCGCCGGGGCCGCGCTCGGCCCGCTGGTGGGCGGCGCGCTGCTGGAGCGCTTCTGGTGGGGATCGGTCTTCCTGATCAACGTGCCGGTGATGGTGCTGGCGCTGGTGGCGGGGTGGCTGCTGCTGCCGGAGTCGAAGGGCGAGGCGCCGGCGCGGATCGACGTGGGTTCCTCGGCGCTGTCCATCGTCACGATCGTCCCGCTGGTCTTCGCCCTCAAGCGTCTGTTCAGTGACGGGGTCGACGCCCTCACCGTGGCCGCAGCCGCGGCCGGGCTGCTGGCCGGATGGTGGTTCGTGCGGCGGCAGAACCGGCTGGCGGTGCCGCTGCTCGACGTCTCGCTGTTCAGGGTGCCGGCGTTCTCGGGCGCGCTGGCCGCCAACGTGCTGGCCATCTTCGGGTTCCTGGGGCTGCTGTTCTTCTTCTCCCAGTACCTCCAGCTGGTCCGGGGCTTCGGCCCCCTGAAGGCAGGCGCCGCCGAGCTGCCCGGGACACTCGCCGCGGTGCTCGTGGTGGCGCTGATCGGCGTCCTGCTGGCGCGGCTGGGCGCGGGCCGCGCGATCGGGCTGGGACTGATGGCCGCCGCCGTCGGGCTCGCCGTCATGGGGATGAGCGTCGACCTGCGGAGCTACTGGGGCCTGGGCGTCGGCCTCGCCGTCATCGGGCTCGGCATCGGTGTCGCCATGACGCTCTCCACGGACGCCGTCGTCGGCGCCGTCCCGGAGCGGCGCGCGGGTGCCGCGTCGGCGGTGGCCGAGACGGCGTACGAGCTGGGCGGCGCGCTCGGCATCGCCGTCCTCGGCTCGCTGCACGGGCTGCTCTACCGCTCGTCGCTGACGCTCCCGGCCGGGGTCAGTGCCACCGATCGGGCGCTGGCGGAGGACTCCCTGGCCGCAGCCGTGTACGGGTCACCGACGCCCGGCGTCGTGGCCGCGGCGCAGGACGCCTTCGCCCAGGCGATGCAGTCCGCCACCTTCGTGGCCGCCGTGATCCTGGTCGGCGCCGCGGTGGTGGCCTGGAAGATCATTCCCTCCGAGCCCGTGTCCCGTGGAGGTGTCCGTGTCGACCACTGAACGTCGTCCGATCCGCGATCGTGCACGCACCCGGCGAGCAGTGCTGGACGCCGCCGAACGGGTGGTCACCCGGCACGGCGCCAACGTCAGCCTGGCCGCCATCGCCAAGGAGGCGGGTGTCACCAAGAGCGGCCTGATGCACCATTTCCCCTCCCGCGAGGACCTGTTCGCCGCCCTGGTCGAGCAGGTGATCACCCGGTTCTGGGCGGAGGTGAACGCCCACGTCGACCCCGCCGACGACCGGCCCGGAGCCTTCACCCGCGGGTACGTGCGCGCCCTCACCGGAGACAGCGCGTACCTGGCGGAACTGAACAGCGCCACCGGCCTGCTCGCGCAACTCGGGGTCGACAGCATGGAGCACGTGCTCGCTGTGGATCCCGAGGACCCGGCACGCTGGAACCGTGCCTTCGAGGCCGACGGCCTGCCGCCGGGCCGCGTCTGGGCCGTCCGCTACGCCGCGGAGGGAATCGCCATCGGCATCGGCACCGCCTACGTCACGGACGAGCAGCTCCGGCTGGCCCGCGCGGAACTGCTCGCCCTCACCGAGACGGCGCCGGAATGAGTTCAGGCCCGGAATCCGTGGATTCCGGGCCTGAACCTTTGTAGCGGGGACAGGATTTGAACCTGCGACCTCTGGGTTATGAGCCCAGCGAGCTACCGAGCTGCTCCACCCCGCGTCGGCTCATACAGCTTATCGCACCCCGATCCTGGAGATCAGCCGGGTACCCGGATCCGCCGCCGGTCGTTCCCGGGGCGCCTCGGGCCGGAACGGCGAAGGGCCCCGGAGAGAACTCCGGGGCCCTTCGTCACGAGTAGCGGGGACAGGATTTGAACCTGCGACCTCTGGGTTATGAGCCCAGCGAGCTACCGAGCTGCTCCACCCCGCGTCGGCTCGACAACCGTAGCGCACCGACCCGGGGAGGCGCAAAACGGGTACTCAGTCCAGCCACCGCCGGATCGCCTCGACCGCCCGGCGGCTGTCCGCGTCGAACTGGGCGCGCTGGGTCGAGGTGCTCTCCCAGCCCTGCTCCCACAGCACCGTCACCACGTCGCCGGAGCGCACCGCGCGCACCAGGTGCACCTCGTCGCCGCCGCTCGGATCGCCGTTGGCGTCCCGGTACGGCGTCCGCGTCTCGAACAGCACCGACTCGTCGCCGTACCCGCTGTCGGGCAGCAGGCGCTGCCGCACCGTCGCCGGCGGCGTACCCCGGGCGGGCTGCTCGGGGCAGGCCCGGACCGCCGCGCGCAGCTCGGCCAGCGCCGCGCCGGCGCCCCCGGGCCGGTAGATCGTGATGCTGTGCCGGTAGTTGCCGGACGGCACCTCGTCGGCCGGCGCGCCGGCCCGGCGGTACGGCAGCGCCCGGGCCCGCTGCGCCACCACCCGCTCGTCGCCGGGCGTCGCGCCGCACAGCACCGGCAGCACCGGTCCCGGGCCGAAGTAGTTGCCGGTACCGGCGTCGTTCGCGGCGGGCAGGACGAAGAACGCCCGGTCCGGGATGGTGGTCGGGGTCGCCGCGGCGGGCGGCGTGGTGGTCACGGCCGGGCTCCGCGAGCCGGAGGTACGGCCGACGGACGGCGACGGCGTGGCGGTCGACGGCGCGACCGAGGGCGCGGCGGACGACGGGCGCGGGGTGGGCGTACCCG
>NZ_RCVK01000360.1:0-16407 GCF_003667485.1 Micromonospora sp. BL1 | reverse complement strand
GGGTGGGGAGGGTGCGGGAGTGGTGCAGGTGGGCTTCCTCCGTGACCACGGCGTGCCGCCAGGGGGACGGCAGGCGGTCCAGCCACGCCAGGCCGGGTTCGCCCATCGCCACCGCGGCCGTCGCGTACGCGTCCGCCACGCCCAGGTCCGGGCCCACCACCGTCACCGAACGCAGGCCGGTCGCCGGTACGCCCCGGCGCGGGTCCAGCACGTGGTGGCCGCGCTCGTACACGCCCGAGGTGGCGACCGCGATGTCGGTGCCGGTCAGCACCAGGCAGGTCGCCGCCGCGTCCCACGGATGCCGCACCCCGATCCGCCACGGCTCACCGGTCGCGTCGTGGCCGCGTACCCGCACGTCGCCGCCCGCGTTCACGCAGTGGTTCGGCGCGCCGGCGGCCACCAGCCGGTCCGAGGCGACCTGCGCCGCCCAGCCCTTCACGTAGCCGGACGGGTCGAGGCGGCCCGTCGCGTACGCGTCGAAGAACCCGTCGGTGGCGGTCCACAGGTCGGCGCAGGCGGCCAGCACGGCCCGCAGGTCGGCGGAGGCGTCGGCCGGTCGCAGCTCGCCCCGGTCGACCCGGCACACCTCGCTGTCGTCCCGGTACGTGCTGAACCGCGCGTCCACCTCACGCAGCCAGCCGAACGTGTCCTCGGCCAGCTCGTGCAGGGTCTCCGAGGGCAGGTCGTCGGCCAGGTCGAGGCTGATCGCCGTACCCATGATCTGTTCGACCCGGCGCAGGCCGGGCCGGGCGGACGGACCGGGACCGACGACGACGGCACCGGCACCGGCGTGAGCCGGGACGGTCACGCCTTGTCCAGCGCGGCCTGCAACGACTGCTTGTACGCGGTGCTGGTGTAGGTGGCCCCGGACACGGTGCTCAGGTTGGCGCTCTGCCGGGCCACCACCTCACCGGAGGTGCCGCTGTAGCGGGCCTGCACGTCGTCGCTGCGCTGCCCGGACTGCCCGCCCAGCGGCAGTCCGATCCCTGTGGCGTCGACGATCCGGCTGCCGCTGAGCGTGATCCGGACCTGGAGCGAGCCGTACTCGTAGGTGACCGACGGCCCGGTCACCGTGCGGGTGGTGACCTTCGGCGCGCTGGTGGTGGTCCGCGGCGCGGCCGGTGTGGTGCGGGTGCGGGTGCCGCCGCGGCTGGCCGCGCTGCGGTCGGCGGACGGCTTCGGGGTGGGCTTCGACGAGGCGCGCGGCGACGGGGTGACGCCGCCGGGCGCGGAGCCGGTGGGCGACGGCGGCTCCGGCGCGGCCGAACCGCCGGGCACGACCGGGGCCAGCGCGGCCGGTACGTCCGGCGTGGCCTGCCCGGCGCCGGGCGCGCCCTTGAGCACCACCAGTGCGGTGGTGCCGGCGGCCAGGCCGGTGATCGCGAGCAGCGCGCGACGCATGGATGATGCCTCTCCTACAGCTCGAACGCGGTCAGGTGGATCTGGCGGCGGGGCACGCCGGCCGCCCGCAGCGCGGCGACCGCCTCGTCGACGAAACCGCCGGGGCCGCACAGGTAGACGTCGCGGCGGGTCAGGTCGGGCACGAGGTGACGCAGGCCCTCGGGGTTCATCACCTGGCGGGGGCCGGGGTCGTCGCGGCGGCCGACGACGTACCAGACGGACGTCTGCCGGGCCTGCGCAAGCCAGTCCAGCTCCTGGTGCAGCAGGACGTCGGCCGGGGTACGCGCCCGGTAGATCAGCGCCGCGCCGGGCGGCAGTTCCTCCAGCATCGCCCGCAGCGGCGCGATGCCGCTGCCCCCGGCGATGAGCAGCGCCCGTTCCCGGGTGCGGTGCGCGGCGGTGAACGTGCCCGACGGGCCCTGCGCCCAGACCCGGGTGCCGGGCGTGAGGTCGCGCAGCTCGGCGGTGTACCCGCCGACGACCTTGACGGTGATCCGCAGCCAGCGGTCGTTGGCGGCGGCGGAGACGGAGAACGGGTGCGACTGCCACCAGCAGCCGGGGTTGAGGAAACGCCAGCGGAAGAACTGCCCGCCGAGCAGGTCGATCTGGTTGAGCCGCTGCCCGGTCAGGTAGACCGAGACGGTGTCCGGGCTCTCCGCCACCACGTCGGCGACGCGCAGCCGGTGCCGCAGGTTGAACACCAGCGGCGCGAGCACCCGGCCCCACACCAGCGCGGCCACGACCAGCAGGTACGCGGCGATCCAGCCGGTACGCACCGGCCCGGGCTCGTAGAGCTGCGCGCCGTTGCTGAACTGGTGCGCGTACCCGAGCAGCAGCGTGAGGTAGCTGGCGGCGTGCAGCAGGTGCCACAGCTCGTACGGCAGGCGTCGGCGCACGGCGCGTACCGCGGTGAACGCGACAGCGACCAGGATGCCCGCGGCGACGAACGCGGAGACCATGTCCTCGTAGTCGGTCAGCAGCGCGCCGACCTCGCCGAGCACCGTCTTGCGTTCCTGCCGGGAGTAGCCGACCACCAGCAGCGACATGTGCGCGAGCACCGTCACGAGCAGCGTCGCGCCGAGGTCCCGGTGCAGCCGGGAGATCCGCTCGCCGCCGAGCGCGCGTTCCAGCACGCCGAGCCGGCTCATCATCAGCACCTGCACCAGCAGCAGGTAGCCGGCGATCAGGCCGGTGATCCGCCCGCCCGCGGTCAGCAGGTCGGCGGTGTCGGCGAGCGAACCGGCCGGGGTGTCCAGCCACCACGGCAGGACCGCGGCGACCAGGCCCAGCCAGAAGACCGCGGCGAGGGCACGCCGGCCGCCGGGTCCGCGGCGCGGCCGACCTGGGGGTACGGGGGCAGCCGGACGGCCGCCGTACGGGGCGGGATGCCGGGTACGGCGGCCGGCGGCGCGGGTGTCCTGGTACGTCACGCGTAGATCTTGACCGGGGTGAACTTCTGCCGGGGGAAGACCTTGTCCACCTGTGCGGTGGTCAGGCCGAAGCGGCCCTGCGCGACGGATCCGTAGACGTTGAACATGTTGTTGTATTCCGGCACGTCGCCGCTGTCCAGCTTGTCCAGCCCGTTCCAGGTGCCGAGCAGCGAGTTCGCCAGCTTGCGGCCGGACAGCACGGTGACCACGCCGCCGTGCCCGTGGTCGGTGCCGCCGCCGTTCGAGCCGACCCGGCGGCCGAACTCGCTGGACACCATGATGGTCACGTCCGCCGACCGGTCGCCCAGGTCGGTGAAGAACGCGGCCATCGCGCTCGCGAGTTCGTTGAGCCGCCGCCAGAGCTGGCCGCCCTCGCGGGTGCCCTGGTTCTCGTGGGTGTCGTAGCCGCCCATGCCGACGGTGGCCACCCGCACGTTCGCGCCGCCCTTGATGAGCTGGGCGAGCTGCTTGAACGCGTTCCCGACGCCCTGGTACTGGACACCCTCGGCGGCGGCGTACGGCTTGGCGGCGAGCTTCTGGGCGGTGGCGAGCGCGCCCATGCCCTCGATGACCGCCTCCTCGACCGGGTGGTTGATGCCGGTGAACAGGCCGCGGATCGCCTTCTCGGTGGCCGCGCGGAACTTGTCGTCGCCGTTGAGCCGCAGGTCTCCGACGCTGTTGAGGGAGATCGCGCCGTTCACGCCGACGAGCGAGCGGGGCAGCGTGCTGCCGATGCCGACGCTGCGGAACGCGGTGCCCTTGCCGAGCGAGTCGACCAGGCTGTCCAGCCAGCCCCGGCCGCCGGTCTCACCCGGCAGGCCGCCCAGGTTGCAGGCGTCGGCGGCCTGGAAGTGGCTGCGGGACAGCCGCGGGTCGGACACGGCCGGCACGAAGCCGAGCTGACCGGCCTTGAGCCACTTCTCCAGCGGCGCGAACGCGCTGGTGAGCTTGAAGCCGCGGGCCAGCGCCAGCGAGTCCTCGCCGAGCAGCAGGTCGGGGCGGGCCTTGGCGAGCACCGGGTCGTTCGCCGGTGCGACCAGGCTCAGCCCGTCCAGCCCGCCGTAGAGGAAGACGTGGATCAGCGTGCCGGTCTTGGTCGCGGCGAACGACGCCGACGTGGTGACGAACTGCGCGGTCGCGAGCGCGGTCGCGGTCGCGGCGGCGCCGGCCACGAAGGTACGCCGGGTGACGCCCCGGCCGTCCTGCTGCGCCTCCTCGACCTCCTCCAGCCGGCGGTACCGGTCGGCCTCGGCCGCGTTCTCGGCCGCGACGATGTCCGCCTCCGCGCGCAGCAGCGCCTCGGCCGGGTTGTCGGCCAGCCGCCGCAGGTCGGGGCATTCGGGGTGCAGGGGGTACGGGTTCACGGTCATCTCCATCGAATGCCTCACCGGAGGTGGTGCTGGGGGGACGCGAGGATCGTCCGCGCGACAGCGGCGATGGCCCCGTTGAAGGTGGCGTCGACCTTGGCGCTCTCGGACACACCGGCCACGGCGAGCACCAGCTTCTTCTCCTTGGCGCTGAGCTTCTGCTGCACCAGCCGCTGGGCCAGCGCGTCCACGTACGCCCCGGCGGTGGCCGGCGGCTTCGCGACCAGCTTCTCCGGCTTGGCGAAGGTGAACTGCTTGCGGTAGCCGGCGATCAGGTCACCCGCCTCGTTCCAGCCGTCGATCATCGTGCCGGCCGAGGTCCAGGCCAGGTAGACGTCGGCGTAGCCGTCCGGGGTGGGCTTGCCCATCGGGTACTGCCCGAGCTCGCGCATCTTGTCCTGGATCTGCCGCAGGCCCTGTGCGAACGGGGTACGCCGGTTGTCGCCGGAGTAGTCGGGGGCCGCCTCCGGCGAGACACCCAGCGCCCGGTACGTGGCGACCAGGTACTCCATCGGGCGGCGTACCTTCTGGCCGATCGCGGCCCAGAACTCCGAGGAGCTGAACAGCGTCGCCAGCACCGGGCGGATCTGCCCCTTGTTGGTGGTGTACGCCTTGGCGAGCCGGTCCACCACGGACTTCGGCGGGGTGTCGGAGACGAACCGGGTGGCGAGGTTCTGTGCCACGTACCGCGCGGTCGACGGGTGCATCGCGATGTAGCGGATGTACGAGTCGATGACCTTGTCGGCGGCCACCGGGTCGTCGGAGTTGTTGGCGTGGCTGAACCCGAGGATCTTCACCTTGCCGAGGTAGTGCCGCTCGGCGAAGAACTTGTACTTGCCGTCGGCGACACCACGTCCGGTCTGGAGCAGCGCGGCCTGGCGGACGTCCTTCTCGGTGTAGCCGCCGTCGACGCCCACCGAGTACAGCTCCAGGTTCTCCCGGGCCAGGTTCTCGTTGACCGCGTCCTTACGCGAGTCGACCTGGTTCAGGTAGAGCAGCAGCGCCGGGTGCTTGTTCGCGGCGACGAGCATCTCCGGGTAGCTGCCCAGCGCGTGCTTGCGGATGACGTCCCGGTCGAACGCGTTGCGGTAGTTCTCCCCGCCGTCGAAGTCGGCGGCGACGTGCAGGAAGTCGTTCCAGAAGTCGACCATCACCTCGAACAGCTGCCGGTCGGACCAGATCTGCCGGGCGATGGTGGCGTCCACCGTCTCCCGGGCCGGGTCGACGCCCTTCTCGTTGAGCTGTTCGCGCTGGTCGCGGAGCTGCGTCGGGTTGAGCTTGAGCGACTGCAGCTCGGCCAGCTTCATCTCGGCCTTCGTCGGGGCGATCTTCTCCGGCTGGAGCTGCTCACGCAGCCAGTCGTCGATGCCGACGCGCTTGACCTCGGCCATCATCTTCGTCGTCGGACCGAAGGTGGTCCGGCTCAACAGGTGCCGGATCGGATCCTTGGCGAGGACCGTCTTCACCGTCACCTTGGTCGCCGCGGCGGCTTCGGCCGGGCTGCCGTAGAGCCGGCCACCGGACGGGGCGTTGCGCTTGAGCGCCTCGCCGGCCCGGGAGCCCATGTAGCTCTCGTTCTGCTCGGTGTAGGTCCGTACCGTGCTGGGCTGCTGCCCGCTGGGCCGGGCCGCGTTGCCGTCGGTGGTGACCGTGCCGGTGGCGTCACCGGCCGGCGCGTCACTGAACAGGCCGCGCACCTGCGGGGACATGGCCAGGGCGGCGCCACCGGCGACCACCACGGCGCCACCGAGGGTGGCGAGCGCCCGGCGGCGGCCCCGCTTCGGGGCCTCGTCGCCGTCGTCGTCCAGGTCGGGCAGTCCGCCGCCGGGCGGCGGGCCGTACCCGCCTGCGGGCTGGGCGTAGCCGCCGGGCTGGGGGTAGCCGGCGGGGGTCTGTGCCGCGGGGGCGAAGCCGTTCGGCCCTACCCACTGCGGGCCCGACGCGGGGTTACCACCGGTGTACGGCGCGGCGTGCGGATCGCGGTACCCGTCCGGATGGGGGTGCTGGTATCCGTCCCAGCCGCGGTCGTCCCGGGGTCGACGCGGTGGCACGTTCAGGTCGGCCATGTACCTATCCCGTTTTCTTCGAGCGCCGGCACGCCTGCCACCCGATGGGGGTCGGGTGGCGCAGGGGCGGCGACGGTTGCCGGAGAAGTTGCCTACGGGAAAGTAGCCATGCCGTCCCGGCCGCTCAAGGCACGCCGAATGCGCCCGTGAGCGCACTTAAGACGGTGCTCAGGCCCGCCGGGCAGGGCCCGTCGCGGCGGCGGGGGCGCGGCGGCCCCCGGAGCAGGGCCGACCCGGGCGCGCACCGCCCGGATGCGAGGTTTCGCACCGGCCCGACACCGCCGGGAGCGTTCACCGCCTCACCGAAACTTAAGGTACGGATAAGCCTGCGCTGAGAACCTCGTTCCGCCTGTCCGGTCCGGCGAAACAGCAGCAGCGGCGGCGCGTGACCGGCCTCCGATGCGGGTATGCCGCCGAACCGCTGAAGCCGTGAGGGGAAGGCACCGCCATGCTCAGCCAAGAGGATCAGCGCAGGTTCGAACAGATCACCCGCAAACTGCGGGAGAGTGATCCACGCTTCTTCGCCCGGCTGGACAGCCGGATCAAGGGCCGCCGGGGCCGGTACATGATGCTGTTGACGATCGTGCTGTGGGCTTCGCTGCCGGCGATGACAGTGCTCGTCGGGCGGCTGGCCGGGGCGATCTGCGCGGTGGTGCTCGTCGCCAACGCCGCGGTGATGTGGCGCTTCCGCCGCCGGTTGCTGTAGCGGCGGGGACGCTCACCGTTCCCCGTCGTCGGCCTCCCTGGAGGGCGCGGCTTCGCCGCGGCCGAACTCCCTGGGGGGCGCGGCTTCGCCGCGGCTGAACTCCCGGTACGCCCGCCGCAGCCGTTCGGCCAGGCCCGGCCCGCCGACCGCGGCCCCGGGTGGTCCGAGCTGACGCAGCAGCAGCTCCGGGCCGGTGGCGAGCGTGGGCGGCCGGTCCGGCAGCGCCACCGGGGCCAGCCAGAACCGGTCCAGCTCGGCGTCCGGCTCGACCGCCGGCAACCCGGCCAGGGCGCGCGCCGCGCCGACCACCGGCACACCGTTCGTCGCACCCGTGGCCGATTCCGGCCCGGCGTCCGCGTCGCCGCGTCCACTGTGGTCCGTCGCCGGGCCGCCGGTCCCGTCCACGTCGCCGGCGCCGCGCAGCGTACGCAGCCGGTCGAGCAGCTCGGCGCGGGACCGGCCGCGCCAGTGCAGCAGGTGGAACGGGTCGGCGTCGAACGCCTCGGCGAGCAGGTAGAACGTGGCCGCCAGATGTTTGCACGGCACCGCGAAGTCGGGGCAGCCGCAGTTCTGGTCCAGCTCGCCGATCGCGGCCGGGAACAGCGGCGCGCCCGCCTCGGTGAACAGCTCCTCCAACTCGGCCGGCAGGTCACCGGCGAGCAGCCGGGCGCTGAAGAACGCCTGCCCGGCCAGCTCGGCCTCGATCCGCCGCCAGGTCTCCTCCGGGTACGCGGCCAGCCCGATCCGTACCGGGTAGGGACGCGGCCGGGAGCCCTGCACCTCGGCGGTGACCGTCCCCGGCGACACGTCCAGCCGGAGCACCTGCCCCCGGCGCGCGTACGCCCGGCCACGGGTCAGCCGGGAGCCCAGCGCGAACGACTCCAGCACCTCCACGAACCGCCGCGACCACCAGGACTGCCCGATCGCGCCCCGGGTGCTGCGTGCCCGCAGGCCGCCCTCGACCCGCAGCGGTGGCCCGTAGTCCTCGAACCGGTCGGCCGGGCTCACTCGACCACCGCCCCGGACTCCAGGGTGAACAGGTCGCGCAGCGTATCGGTGGACAGCTCGGTGACCCACTGCTCGCCGCTGCCCACCACCGACCGGGCCAGGCTGCGCTTGTCGGCGATCATCGCGGCCACCTTCTCCTCGACGGTGCCGGCGCAGACGAACTTGCGGACCTGCACACGGCGGCGCTGTCCGATGCGGAACGCCCGGTCGGTGGCCTGGTCCTCGACGGCCGGGTTCCACCACCGGTCCACGTGCACCACGTGGTTGGCGGCGGTCAGGGTCAGCCCGGTCCCGCCGGCCTTGAGCGACAGGACGAACAGCGGCGGGCCCTGCGGCGACTGGAACCGGGTCACCATGGCGTCCCGTTCGGCCTTGCCGACGCCGCCGTGCAACAGCAGCACCTCCCGGCCGGTACGCGCCGACAGGTGCCCGCGCAGCATGCCGCCGAACTCGGCGTACTGGGTGAACAGCAGCGCCTTCTCCCCCGCCGCCAGCACCTCGTCGACGATCTCGTCGAGGCGTTCCAGCTTGCCGGACCGGCCGTCCAGCGTGGAGCCGTCGTGCAGGAGCTGGGCGGGATGGTTGCAGACCTGCTTGAGCCGGGTCATGGTGGCCAGCACCAGCCCGCGCCGTTCGATCCCGTCGCTGGACTCGATCTTCGCCATCATGTCGTCGACCACTGCGCGGTAGAGCGCGGCCTGCTCGGCGGTGAGGTTGCAGACCACCTCCATCTCCAGCTTCTCCGGCAGGTCGGTGATGATCGTCGGGTCGGTCTTGAGGCGGCGCAGCACGAACGGGCCGGTGATCCGGCGCAGCCGCTCGGCCATCTCGGCGTCGCCGTGCCGCTCGATCGGCTCGGCGAAGCGCTTGCGGAACGTCGCGGCCGGTCCGAGCAGCCCGGGATTCGCGAACTGCATGATCGACCAGAGGTCGGCGAGCCGGTTCTCCACAGGCGTACCGGTGACCGCGACGCGGTGCCGCGCGGGCAGCGACCGGACCGCCTCGGCCTGCCGGGTCGCGGCGTTCTTGATCGCCTGCGCCTCGTCCACCACCACCCGGTGCCAGTCGACGCCGGCCAGCTCGAACGCGTCCCGGGCGGCCACCGAGTACGTGGTGAGCACCAGGTCCGCCTCCTGCACGGCGGCGGCGAAGCCCTCGCCCCGGGCACGTTCGGCGCCGTGGTGCACGTGCACGCGCAGACCGGGCGCGAACTTCGCCGCCTCCCGCTGCCAGTTGCCGACGAGCGACATCGGGCAGACCAGCAGTGTCGGCCCGGCCTCCGGCGGGTCACCGGCGAGCAGCGCGAGCAGTTGCACGGTCTTGCCCAGGCCCATGTCGTCGGCGAGGATCCCGCCGAGCCCCAGCGACTGGAGGAACGCCAGCCAGGCCAGCCCGCGCCGCTGGTACGGCCGCAGCGTCCCGGCGAAGCCCGGCGGCGGGTCGGCCGGGGTGAGCCGCCGCTCCGCCTCGCCGGCCAGCAGCTCGCCCAGCGCGCCGTCGGCGACCACGTCGAGCACCGGCAGCTCACCGGCCCGGTCGTCACCGGACAGTCCCATCCGCAGCAGGTCCGCCACCGTCAGCTCGCCGGAGGACCGCAGCAGCTTCAGCCCGGCCTCCAGTCGCTGCGGGTCCAGCTCCACCCACTGGCCACGCAGCCGGACCAGCGGCGACTTCAGGTCGGCCAGCGACGCCAGTTCCTCGGCGGTCAGCGGCTGGTCGCCGAGCGCCAGCTCCCAGCGGTAGTCGACGAGCGCGTCCAGCCCCAGCTTCCCGGCGGTGGTGGCGACCGCGCCCGGTGCGGTACGGCTGCGTGCCCGCAACCGCGCGCCCAGCCGGGACGAGGAACGTCGCCACCACGACGGCAGCAGCACCCCGAACCCGGCCGCGTGCAGCACCGGGGCGCCCTCGCGCAGGAACCGGTGCGCGCCCTCGGCGTCCAGCTCCATGCCCTCGGGTGCGGCGGTGCGCAGCGCGGCGTCCACCTCGGGCCACAGCCGGCTCGCCCGGCCCAGCTCGGCCAGGAGCGTCTCCTGCGGCTCCACGCCACGGGCGGCGAGCGCCGGCGCGGGCCGCTGCCAGATGTGCGCGGCGTCCACCACGAGGCCCGGCTCGTCGGCCGGGTGCAGGCCGAACTCGACCCGCCAGACAGCGTCCTCGACCAGTTCGGCGACCGGGTCGACGGCCGGCTCGACGAGGCGGAACGTGGCCCGTACCGCGCCGCCCGCGGCGTCGCGCTGCCACGCGTCCAGTTCCTCGCGCAGGGTGGCCAGCGCGGCTGGCTCGGCCGGGAAGGCGCGTTCCGGGCCGGTGAGCGCGGCCAGCCAGCGCGGCACCGCGCCGACCGGGCGCATCCCCCGGTGCAGCCGGTTGCCGGCGAGCGCCACCCGGGCGGCCGCGTCGACGAGCCCGTCCAGCGCCTCCGCGACCAACTCAGACGCCCCGATGTCGCCGGCCCGCCCGGTCCACGCGTCCTCCGCCGGACCGCCCGCCGCGCCGTGATCGCCCGCCCCGACCGGTGCCGCCGCGCCGGCCACCGGCGCACCCCAGGGCTCGGGCCGCCATTCCCGGGCGGCGCGAGCCGCCGGTGGCAACGCCATCGCCAGGTCACGCGCCCAGGTCGCGTCGGTGCCGGTGAGCAGCGGCCGCCAGAGCGCCTTCCCGGTCGCCACGTCGTCCGCCCCCACGGCCCGTAACCGCCGCCCGGACCCCGCGACGCCCGAGGCCGCCGGCACCCGCACCGCCGAGGTCCGCCGGCCGGTCGCGGCCGGTCCACCGTCGGGAACACCATCGGGGTACGCCTCCAGCGCGACCGGCAGCAGGCGTCCGCGTACGACCAGGTCGGCGGCGAAGTCGGCCAGCTCGCACAGGTGCCGCAGGCTCGCCCCGACCGGGCCCGGCATCGGCGCGCGCAGCAGCGCGTACGCGTCGTCCGGGGCGTACCCCAGGGCGGGCGCCCGCCATCCGGCGCGGGTGACCGGGCCGCGGACCGGTTCCCCGACGGTGGCCCGGACCAGCTCCGGCGAGTCCAGCGGCGAGCCGGCCCGGGTCGGCAGGTCCAGCAGTACGGAGATCGGCTCGCCCGGCACGCCGAGCGCGGCGGCGAGCGTGGCGTGACCGGCGGCGAACGGGTGCGGGCGCTCGCGCGGGACGCGGCCGGGACGACGGGGCGCGCGGGCCGGGAGTGTGCTGTCCTCGGCCCACAGGGCGAGCCCGGCGCCGGGCAGCCACAACCCGTGGATGACCAGCACTGCTCCCCCTCGCCGACGCCGGGGCCGGAAGACGGCACCCGGGGAGTCAGGATAGGCCGCCGGGCGTCGCTATCGTCGGCGCCATGGTCGACCTTCTCGTGATCGGCGGGCTCGGCGTGGACGTCCGCGTCCAGGTGCCCGCCCTGCCGCCGCCCGTCGCCGACTCGCTGCTGGTGCCGCCGATCGACATGCGGATCGGCAACACCGGCGCCGGGGTCGCGCTGGCCGCGCACGCGCTCGGCCTACGGGTGGCGCTCGTCGACGTGCTGGGCGCCGACCCGGCCGGTGACGTGGTGCGGGCGGCGCTGGCGCGTACCTCGATCCGAACCACGCTCGCCGACGCGCCGGCCGGCACCCGCCGCTCGGTGAACCTGGTCGACCCGGACGGGCGGCGGATGTCGCTGCACGACCCGCGTCCCTGGTCGGGGCCGGCGCCGTTCGGCGAGGCGGAGCTCGCCGCGCTCGTCGCCGAGGCCACCCACGTCCACCTGTCGATCATGGATTGGGCCCGGGACTCGCTGGCGGTGCTGCGTGCCGCCACGTCGGTCTCCACCGACCTGCACGACTGGGACGGCGAGAACGACTACCACCGCCCGTTCGCCCGGATCGCGGACCTGGTCTTCGTCAGCGACACGCGACTCGGCGAGCGGGCCGCGGCGGAGGCGGCCCGGCTGGCGCCGCGCACGGTGCTGGTCACCGGCGGGGCGGCCGGCGCGACGCTGCACACGCCGGACGGCCCGCCGGCGCACGTGCCCGCCGCCACCCCGCCCGGGCCGGTGGTGGACACCAACGGCGCCGGGGACGCGTTCGCGGCCGGGGTGATCGCCGCCCGGCTGCGCGGTGCGGGCGTCCTCGACGCGGCCCGGTACGCCGCCCGGGTGGCCGCCGCCGCCTGCACGCACGACGGGATGGAGTACCCGGACGGGCTGCTGCCCCGCGAGTGACCCCTCAGATCGCGCCGGTCTCGCCGTCGGTCAGCTCGCGCAGGATGTCAGCGTGCCCGGCGTGCCGGGCGGTCTCCTCGATCAGGTGCACCAGCACCCAGCGCAGCGACACCTCACCGAGCTGCGGGTGCGGCACCACGTGATCGAGGTCGAACCGCGCGGCGACCCGGCGGGAGCGGTCGCAGGCCGCCTCGTACGCGGCCGCGAGCGCCTCCACCGTCTCGCCGGGGCCCAGCGTGAAGCTGGCGTCGGCTTCGGCCTGGGAGGTGAGGTAGACGTCGCCCGGCTCCGGGGCGAACAGGCAGCGGAACCAGTTCCGTTCGACCAGGGCCAGGTGCTTGAGCAGCCCGGCCAGGGTGGTCAGCGAGGGCACCAGACGCCGGGCGGCGTCGGCGTCGGTCAGGCCGCGCGCCTTGCGCAGCACGTTGGCTCGGTGGAAGTCGAGGAACGCGTCGAGGATCGCCCGTTCGCCGCCCGTGCGGGCGATGACCGGACCGAGTGCCGGATCGATCGTCGGGTGCGCCATCCCCGGACCCTAGTACGCGGCGTGTCCGGTTCGCTGCCCCGCGTGATCCCCTGCGCGGGCGGGCCGGCCGGTGCAGGATGGGCGCATGGCTTCCACGGTGCAGATCCCTCTGGTGGGCGGCGCGGCCGACGGCGAGACCGTGACCGTCGAGCTGGACGTCAACGGCCGCCCGCCGCTGACCCACCACCACCTCGGGTCGAAGGGCCTCGCGGAGGCGCAGATCTACGAGCTGGAGTCGGACCACGAGCCGGGCGGGGAGTGGGTCTACGCCTGGCGCGGCCCGGCGGTCTGACGGCCCGGCTCACACCGCCGTCGTCAGCGTGCGGGCCCGGATGCTGTCCAGCACGCTGCGGGTCACCTGGGAGGTGCCGCGCGCCTGCTCGCACACCTCCGCGACCCGCCGCGCGGTCGCGTCGGCCCGGGCCGCCCGCTCGTCCCACAACCGGTCCACCTCGGCCAGCAGCGGGCCCTCCACCTCCCGTTCCACGCCGCGCAGCGCCGGCACGCCGAGCCGCTGGGCCAGGTCGAAGACCTTTCCGGCGTACGGCAGCGGCAGGAACGGCGTGCCCATCATGGCCGCGAAGATCAGGAAGTGCAGCCGCATGCCGACCGCGAGGTCGAAGTGGCGCATCAGGCCGAGGATCTGCGCCGGACGGTAGTCGCCGTGCAGGATCCGGCCCCGGTCGGCGGCGGTCATGTGCGACAGCACGCCGTGGGAGTGCCGGATGTCGTCGCGCTCCATCGGCACGAACAGCACGTACGCGTCGATCCGGTGCACCAGGAAGTCACCGATCTGGGCGAGCAGCCGGTGGTAGCCGTCCACGTCGAGCCGTTCGGCGGCCCGGCCCGGCTCGCGCACGCTGAGCCCGACCAGCCGGGAGCCGGCCGGTACGCCCTCCTCACGCAGCCACTGCTGGGGGAACTCCTCCGGTTCGAGCAGGAACGCCGGGTCGGCGGTCACGGTGATCGGGTTCACCAGACCGGCCTCCTCCAGCACCATCCGCGACTCCTGGTCGCGGACCGTCACCTCGACGGCCTGCGCCAGCGTCTCGCGCACCATGCCGCTGTCCAGCGTGTCGGTGAGCGGGCCGACCCCCACCGCGTACGTGATCAGCGGCAGCCCTCGCTCCTGGGCGACCCGGACCACCCGCAGGTAGCGCCGGGCCTCCTTGTCGTAGAGGATCCCGCCGCCGCCGAGGATGAGCAGGTCGAGCTGGTTGAGCACCGGGGACGAGTCGACCCGGCTGACGCCCTCCCACGGCACCGCCTCGACCTCGGGGTGGGCCAGCGCGGTGTGCGCCGGGTTGCGGGAGAAGACGATGATCCGGGCGTTGGGCTCGTGGCGGCGCAGATCGTCCAGCAGACCCGTGAGGATCGCCTCGTCGCCGAGGTTGCGACCGCCGTAGGAGCCGAGCACGCCGATGGTCAGTCCGGTGCGTTCCCTCATCCGTTGCTCCTTCCCAGGGGCGTCCGCGCCAGCGTTCCCGCTGGCCGCCCCGGGTTAACGCACGGCGAGGAGGCTCAATCGGCGGCGTCGTCGACCAGACGGGAGACGAGGTCCGAGACCACCTGATCGGTGTCGAACCCGGCGTCGATCGAGGTGGTGAGCAGGTCGAGCAGGAGCCCGTCGACCGCGTAGTGCAGCAGCGCCACCTCGTACGCCCCGCCGGGCAGTCCGGCGGCGAGGTGGTGGGCGACGTCGTCGGCGTACCCCCGGCGCAGCACGCCGCCGAGCGCGGCCCGCAGCTCCGGGCGGCGGGCGGCCTCCAGCCGCAGCTCGAACAGCGCCCGGGTGAGGCCCGGCTCGCGGGTGGTGCGCGCGACGATGTCGCGCAGGTAGTCGGTCATCAGCGCGAGTGACGGCTCGCGGCGGCCGAGGTCGGCCAGCACGTCCGGGTCGGGCGCGATCCGGTCGAAGATCCGTTCGGCCAGGCCGGCGAGCAGCGCCGCGCGGGACGGGAAGTAGTTCGAGGTGGTGCCGGTGGGCACGCCCGCCTCGGCGTCGACCGCGCGGTGGGTCAGCCCCCGCGCGCCCGCGTCGGCGAGCACCCGCAGGCCGGCGTCGGCGAGCAGGGTACGGCGTTCCGGATTCCTGGCCACGCGAACACACTAGCAACAACCACGACAGGTGTTGTACATTCATCGCCGAACCACGACAGCCGTCGTGGATCACCTCGGACATCGGAGCCGGTTTGCGCAAGCTCGTGTACTTCGTCGCCAGCACCCTCGACGGCTTCATCGCCGCGCCCGACGGGACGTTCGACTTCCTCCCGCTGACGCCCGACCTAGCACCCCACCTGGTGGCCGAGTGGCCCCAGACGCTGCCCACGTTCGCCCACGCCCAGCTCGGCATCGACTCCCCGCCGAGCGGCCGCTTCGACACGGTGCTGATGGGCCGCGGCAGCTACGAGCCGGGCCTGAAGCTCGGTGTCACCAGCCCGTACGCCCACCTGGAGCAGTACGTGTTCAGCCGCTCCCTGCCCCCGGCCGACTACCCGGACGTGCACGTCGTCGACGGTGACCCGGCGGCCCTCGTCCGCGACCTCAAGACCCGCCCGGGGCGCGACATCTGGCTGTGCGGCGGCGGCCGGCTCGCCGGTCAGCTCCTCGACGAGATCGACGAGCTGGTGGTCAAGCTCAACCCGGTGGTCGTCGGCAGCGGCATCAAGCTCGTCGACAGCGGCTTCGACCCGCGACGGCTCACGCTCACCTCGGCGCGCCCGTTCGACGCCGGCGTGGTAGTCCTGCACTACACGCGCAACGGTTAACCCGGTTGCCCCGGCGGCGGACGGCACGCACCGTGGGACCGTGACGAAGACTCGGCTGCACTGGCACGAACTGCCCGGGCACGTACGCGACGGCGTCGAGGGCGTCCTCGGCGACCGGGTGGTGGCGGCGCTGTCGCAGCCGGGCGGCTTCTCCCCCGGCACCGCCGACCGCGTCCGTACCGCCGGCGGTGGCCGGGCCTTCGTCAAGGCGGTCAGCCCGGCGCAGAACGACCGCAGCCCCGACCTGCACCGCGCCGAGGCCCGGATCGCCGCCGCCCTGCCGCCGGACACGCCCGCGCCCCGGCTGCTCGGCAGCTATGACGACGGGCACTGGATCGCGCTGGTCTTCGCCGACGTCGAGGGCCGGCATCCGGTCACCCCGTGGCGGGCCGGCGAGCTGGCCGCCGTGCTGTCCACACTGGAGACGATGTCCGCCGCGCTCACCCCGGCGCCCGCCGCCGCGACCACACCCACCGCTGCCGAACACCTCGCGCACGACTTCGGCGGCTGGCGGCGCCTCGCCGCCGACCCGCCGGCCGACCTCGACCCGTGGGCCCGGTCCCACCTGCCCGAACTGTGCGCCGCCGCCGACCGGGGACTGGCCGCGCTCGACGGCGACACGCTCTGCCACGTCGACGTGCGCGCCGACAACCTGCTGCTCGGCCCGGACGGGTCGGTCACAGTCGTCGACTGGCCGTGGGCCTGCCGCGGGCCGGCCTGGCTGGACACGCTGCTCACCGTCGTCAACGTGCAGGTGTACGGCGGACACGACCCCGACGCGCTGCTGGCCGCCCGGCCGCTGACCGCCGACGTCGACCCGGCCGACCTGACCGGAGTGCTCGCGGGGTTCACCGGCTTCTTCCTCGACGGCGCCCGCCAGCCACCCCCACCCGGCATCCCGACCGTGCGCGCGTTCCAGCGCCGACAGGGCGAAGCCCTGCTC
>NZ_RCVK01000289.1:0-16454 GCF_003667485.1 Micromonospora sp. BL1 | reverse complement strand
TCCTCGGCGTCGGCGTGCTCGGCGGGTTCACCACGTTCTCCGCGTACGCGGTCGACGCGCAGCGGCTGCTGACCGACGGCGCGGCCGGTACGGCGGGCGCCTACCTGGCCGCGACGGTGCTCGCCGCGCTGGCGGCGGTCGCGGCCGGGGACGCGGTGACCGCCCGGCTGCTGGCCGCCCGGGACGGGGGCCGGCGGTGACCGTCGCGCTGCTGCGCGCCCGGCACTGGGCGGACCGATGACGGTCCTGCTGATCGCGCTCGGCGCCGCGATCGGCGCCCCGCTGCGCTACCTGACCGACCGGGCGGTGCAGGCCCGGCACGGCTCGCCGTTCCCGTGGGGCACGCTCACCGTCAACATGGCCGGGTCGGTGCTGCTCGGCGGGCTGCTCGCGGCGCCCGTCGGCCCGGCCGTGACCGCGCTGGTCGGCACCGGCTTCTGCGGCGCGCTGACCACCTGGTCCACGCTCAGCTACGAGACGTTGCGCCTGGCTCGCACCGGCGAGCGCCGCCTCGCGTACGCGAATGTGGCGCTCAGTGTGGTCGCGGGGCTCGGCGCGGCGTTCCTGGGCTACGCGGTCGTCACCGCGCTGACCGGCTGACCGGCGCCGGTCAGCGGGCCCGGCGCTCCGGGTGGGCCCGGTTCCACGCCCGCATCCGCTCCGGATAGCCGGTGCGGGCCGCCTCGTACAGCGGCACCGCGTGCTTCTGGGCGATCCTGCCGGCGACCCGGGGCGAGCCGGTACGGCGGCGGATCCACTCGCCGTCGTGCGCGATGGCGACGACTGTGGTGTCGGTGGCGGTGGTCTCCGGTTCCAGGTAGAACTCGACCCCGCGCCGGCTGGTGACGAACGCCTCCAGCTGCGCCAGGTCCTCCTTGGTCGCCTCGCGGTCGAGCTTCGTGGGCGTCGTCGGGTCGGCGGCCCGGCGGCTGAACCAGCCCATGCCCGCCTCCTCTCCTCGCGTTCGCTCCAGTGCAGCACGCCCGCCTGGCAGGCGGCTGGGAGCGCGGTGGGAGTCGGCTGGACCGGCTCAGCCGACCTTCGCCGCCGGGGTGCCGGCCTGCGCGTCCGGCGCGGCGGGACGCTCACGCAGCACCGGCACCAGCGCGAGCGTGGGCAGCAGGAGCAGCGGCACCACGCCGAGCGCGGACAGCACGCCGAAGTGGTCGCCGAGGAAGCCGAGCAGCGGCGGCCCGGCGAGGAAGGCGGTGTAGCCGATCACGGCCACCACGCTCACCCGGGCCGCGGCCCGGTCCTCGTCGTCGGCGGCGGCGCTCATCCCGACCGGGAAGCCGAGCGACGCGCCGAGTCCCCACAGCGCGACGCCGGCCACGGCGAGCGGGCCGGACCCGGCCAGCACGGCGAGCGCGGCACCGGCCGACGCGGTCGCGATGGTCGCGTACAGCACCGGCACCCGCCCCCACCTGTCGATGGCGACGGTGCCGACGGTGCGGCCGAGCGTCATGCCCACCACGAACACGCCGAACACGGCGGCTCCGACGGCCTCGTCGACCCCGTACCCGTCCACGAACGCCACCGCGAGCCAGTCGTTGGCGCTGCCCTCGGTGAACGCCATGACCAGCACGAGCAACCCGATCAGCAGGGTGCGGGGCTCGCGCCAGGCGGCCAGCAGCGCCCGCCGCCGGGCCGCCGGCTCCCCGTCGCCGGCCCCCTCGGCCGGTGCGGCGAGGAACGCCCGGGCGCCGACCAGCGTGCCGGCCAGGACCAGCACGGACAGGACCGGCAGGTGCACCCCGACGGGTACGTCCAGCCGGGCGGCGCCGGCGCCGAGCCCGGCCCCGGCCACCGAGCCGAGACTCCAGGCGGCGTGGAACCGGGGCAGGATGGTGTAGCCGAGGCGCTTCTCCACCGCGGCACCCTCGACGTTCATCGCCACGTCGCACATGCCGGAGCCGAAGCCGAACGCGGCGAGCCCGAACCCGACGCCGACGACCGATCCGGCCAGGCTGGCGGCGAGACCGGCGCCGGTCAGGCCGAGCGAGACGAGCACCACCGACACGGCCACCGTGCGCGCGGGCCCGAGCCGCTGGGTGACCAGACCGGCGGTCGGCATGGCCAGCAGCGAGCCCGCCGACACGCAGAGCAGCAGCAGCCCGAGCCGGCTCGGGCTGAGGTCGAGCGCCTCGCGGGCCGCCGGGACGCGGGAGAACCAGCTCGCCACCGCGAGCCCGTTGAGGGCGAAGACGACGGCGACGCCGTTGCGGGCGGTCAGCACCGCCCGGGGCGCCGGTGGCCGCTTCCCGGCCGGTGCGTCGATGGTGCTGCTCACGGTGTGGTGATCCCTTCCCCCGTCTGATCCCGACGACAATCGCACACCTGAGAGCGCTTCCACCACAAGCGCCGTTATGGCTTCGCCCATCCGCGCCGGAGCAGGCATGATGCGGGCATGGGTACGCCGACCGCACGTCCCGCCACGCTCGACGACGTGGCCCGCGACGCCGGGGTGTCCCGGGCCACCGCCTCCCGGGTGCTCGGCGGCTACGGGTTCACCTCGGTGGACGCCCGTGCCCGGGTGCGGGCCGCCGCCGAGCGCCTCGACTACGTACCGGACCTCGCGGCCCGGGCGCTGGTGCGCGGGGCCGGGGTACGCCTGGTGGTGGCGGTGGTGGGCCGCGACGACACCGTGCTGGACGACCCGTACGTGCACCGGGTGGTGAGCGCGGCGTCGCGGGTGTGCGCGCCGCACGGCGTCGGCGTGGCGCTGGAGTGGCTGCCGCTGGCAGACCCGTCGGGGCTGGCCCGGCTCGGCGCGGACCGGGGCGTGTGCGGCGTGATCCTGGTCAACACGACCCAGGCGGCGCTGGACGCGGTGCCGCCGAGGCTGCGCGGTCGCGTCGTCTCGATCGGCCAGGGCTCGCCGACGGTGCCGTCGTTCGACGTCGACAACGCCGGCGGCGCGGGCGAGGTGCTGCGTCACCTGTACGCCACCGGCCGGCGCCGCATCGTCATGGTCACCGGTCCGCGCTGGCTGAGCTGCGCCGAGCGGTCGGTCACCACGTACCGGGAGCTGATGCGGGAGTCGGGGTCGCCGGAGCGGCTGGTCACCGGCGACTTCACCACGGCACAGGGCGGCCGGGCGGCGCTGGAGGCGCTGCGCCGGTGGCCGGACGCCGACGCGGTCTACGCGGCCAGCGACGCCACCGCCTTCGGCGTGATCGCGGCGTTGCGCGGGCGCGGCGTGCGGGTGCCGCACGACGTGGCGGTGGCCGGGTTCGACGACCTGCCGTACGCGGCGATCAGCAGCCCGCCGCTGACCACCGCGACCCACCCGGTCGACCGGATCGCCGCCGCCGCGGCCACGGCCGTGCTGACGCGCGCGCCGGCCGCCCCGAGCACCGCGTTCCCGTCGACGCTGGTCACCCGGGAGAGCGCCTGACCGGCCACTCGGCCCGGTCCCGTCCGGGCCGGCCGGCCCTGGCCGTCTCCCTAGCGCCGTCCGCTAATGGAGGGCGGGGAAGGGAGTTTCCGATGCGGCGGTGGCGACCCACCAGATGGATGTACCGGGGCGGCCGGCCGAACCGGCTGGCCCGGATGATGAACGCGCTGTCGGCCTGGCAGTACGGCGCCGGCTTCGCCCCGCGGCACTGGGTGACGATGGAGGTGCCGGGCCGCCGCACCGGCCGGACCGTCTCGGTGCCGATCGTGGTCGCCGACCTCGACGGCGAGCGGTACGTCGTGTCGATGCTGGGCGATCGGGCCAACTGGGTGGCGAACGTGCGCGCCGCGGGCGGGCGGGTGGTGCTGCGCCGTCGCGGCCGCGAGCCGGTCCGGCTGGTCGAGGTGCCGGTGGCGCAGCGGCCACCGGTCCTGCGCCGGCACCTGGCGCTCGCCCCTGGTGCCCGGGCGCACGTGCCGGTGGACCGGCACGCCCCGCTCGCCGACTTCGCCCGGGTCGCCGCCGGTGTTCCGGTGTTCCGGATCGTGCCGGCGGACACCCGGTGAAAAGGCTCGGGCACAAAACTCCAGAATATCGAGCGCGGCGGTTTCCGCGGGTCGGCCGAATGGGAGAGACGGCCGGTAAGATCGGCGACACGAAGGCGGCTGATCGCTGACTGTCGCGCCCGGCGTGGGCGCTCACACTTGCCGCATGAATACGAGACTCCGCCGCAGCCGGGCATTCGGCCTCGCGGTGTGTCTCGCCCTCGTGGCGATATTGAGCGGCTGCATGCAGCTCAACCTCGGGCTGACCGTGAACGACGACGACACCGTCTCCGGTCAGCTCCTGCTCACCGCGCCGAAGTCCGTGCTCAAGCAGCGGAACCCGGACCCGGCGGTGGCGTTCGCCGAACTGCGGCCGAACATTCCCTCACTTCCGCCCGGGGCGGAGACCCGGTACGAGGACGCCACCTCGTACGGCATTCAGATCACGTACCGGAAAACGCCATTGGCGCAATTCACGAGCGAAAGCGTGAATCTTGTTCGGGACGAAGATCTCTATCGCTTCTCGCTCCCGCTGGACCCGAAGAAATACGGCGGCAAGTTCGGCCAGCAGGATCCGCGCCAGCAGCAGGCGTTCATGACCTTGATGGAGTTCGAGATCTCGGTGACGTTCCCCGGCCGGGTGCTCGACACCAACGGCACGATCAACGGGCGTTCGGTCAGCTGGAAGGTGGTCGCCAACCAGCCGAAGCCGGCCGAGTTGCGTGCCGTCGCCCAGGCGCCCCCGCCGCCCGCCACCAGCCCGGCCGCGGTGGTGACCGGGAACGGTTCCTTCCCCTGGCTGCCGGTCGTCGCCGGCGTGGTCGTCCTGCTGCTGGTCGTCGCCGTCGCGGTGGTGCTGCTGTTGCGGCGGCGTTCCCGCGGAGCCGCTCCACCCGCGGCGACGCCCACCGGTCCGGCCCCGGCCGGCACCGGCGCTCCGCCCGCACCCGGCGCCCCGGCCGCGCCCGCACCGCCCGCCGGTCCGCCGGCCTGAGCCCAGCCGGACCCTCCGACCACCGACGGCGCCCGCGCCGGCGGCCCACCACACACCGGGCGGACCCCGGGGTACGCCCCGGACGCCGCCGCACCATCCACCCCGACCGCACCACCGCACAGTGGAAAGAGGGGGATCGCCGTGAACGATCTCTTCACCTGGGCCGCCCTGGGCAGCCTCACCGGCGCCAGCGCCGCCACCCTGCTGGCCACCAACGTCATCGGCGGGCTGATCGGCCCGAGCGGCGACAAGGCGCGCAAGTGGATCGCGCTGGGCTTCGCGCTCCTGCTGTCGTACCTGACCGCCGCGTTCGCCACCGACGCCGGCCCGGAGAAGTGGGTCATCGCGTTCTTCAACGGGCTGGTGATCTTCTCCGCCGCGCTCGGCGTCAACCAGCTCCCCCCGGGCAACCGGCAGGCGACGCAGGCGTCGCCGACCCAGCTCGCCCAGGGGCACGAGCCCCGCTTCGTCCGCTCCTGGGTCTGAGAGAGGTGACCCCATGATCTTCGGCATCCTCAGCGCCGCCGTCCAGGTCGTCTTCGGCGCCGCACTCGGGCAACTCGCCGCCGGCACCGTCGGCCTGCTGGTCGGCGCGGTCGTCGGACTGCTCCTCGGCGCGCCGTTCGGCTGGGCGTCCGCCTCGGCCGGCACGTACGGCGCCGACCCGAAGGGGATCTTCCTCTTCGTCGTCGACCACACCTGGAGCCTGCTCAACACGTTCGCCGGGGCGCTGTTCCTGGCGCTGCACCTGGTCTTCGGCCACCAGCTCGACCGGGTCGTCTCGGCCGGCAGCGGCCGGGTCAACGTGGTCGAGGGCGTCTCCCCCCGGTACGCCACCACCATCGGCACGGTCTGCGCCGGGTCCAGCCCGGGCATCCAGCGGCACGAGGACGTGCACGTGTTCCAGGCCCGGCTGCTCGGCCCGTTCTACCTGCCGCTGGTCGCGCTCAACTACGTGCTGTTCACCGTGGCGCCGGTGTGGCTGCTCTGGCACGACCACACCAACGCGCCGATCAACCGGTTCACCCGCTACTTCGAGATCGGCGTCTACCCGCACGTGTGGAACGAGGCCATCGCGTACCGCATCCAGGGGACGCCACCGCGATGACCGGCGCGATCGAGGCGGCCGTCGCGGACGTCGCGAGCTGGCTGGCCGGGGCCGCGGGTGAGCCCGTACCGGTCGGTCCGCCGCGCGACGACCCCGGCGGCGGCCTCACGGTCTGGCCGCTGGAGCTGCGGCCGGCCCGGCAGACCGCGACCGGCGGCGCGACGCGCGAGCCGTACCGGTTCGTGGTCCGCCTGCTGGTCGCCGGCGGCGGGCCGGCGGCGCTGCCCGCGCTGGACCGGGTGCTCGCCGCCGCCACCACGGCGGGCCGGCCGGAGCTGGTGCTGGCCGCCGGCGACCCGGCGCTGTGGCGGGCGCTGGGCGTGGCGCCCCGGCCCGCGCTGCTGCTGGACGCACCGGCCCGGGTGGAGCGGCCGGTCCCGGTCGCGCCACCGGTACGCCAGCCGCTGCGGCTGCGGCAGCTCGCCATGCGCACGCTCGACGGGCGGGTGGTCGGGCCGCAGGACCAGCCGCTCGCCGCCGTCCGGGTGGAGCTGGTGGGCGCCGCCCAGGCCACCGAGACCGACGCCGCCGGCCGGTTCCGGCTGGTCGGCGTCCCGCACGACCCCGACGCGCCGGACGCTCCGGTGCGGATCCGGCTCACCGGCGCGGGGCGCGTCCACACCGCCGAACTCGACCCGGAAGGCGACGGCCTGATCGTCGTCCGCGCCCCCGACTGACGTCCCGAGGAGGACCGATGCCCACCTACTTCTCCCCCGGCATCTACGTCGAGGAGGTGCCCAGCGGGGCCCGCCCGATCGGGCCGGTCGGCATGAGCACCGCCGCGTTCGTCGGGATCGCGCCCGACCGGGGCGCCCACGTCGGCGAGGCGCTGGCGGTGAACAGCTGGACCGAGTTCCTGCGGCTGTACGCCGACGGCGAGCACCTGGAGAGCACCCCGCTGGCCCGCGCCGTGTTCGGCTTCCTGGACAACGGCGGCACCCGCTGCTGGATCGTCAACGTCGGCGAGGGCGGCCAGCTCACCGGCACCGGCGGACGGCGCGGCGGCCTGCAACTGCTGGAGGCGATCGACGAGATCTCCATCCTGGCCGCGCCGGGCTACCACGACCCGGTCTCGCACGAGGCCCTGATCAGCATGGCCGAGCGGCTGCGCACCATGGTGGCGATCTGCGACCCGCCGCCGGAGGTCACCGACGTCTCGCGGCTCACCCGCGTCGCCACGCCCGGCAAGCCAACCAGGTCCGGGTCGGCCGCATCGGCCGGGTCGGCCGCATCGGCCGGGTCGGCCGACAAGCCCGCCGAGGGTACGCCGGGCGACGGCGACGGCGAGCCGCCCGGCACCGGCGGCGACCGGCCCCGGCAGTCGGACTACGCCACCTTCTACTTCCCGTGGATCCGGGTCCGCGACCCGCTCAGCGGCGACCTGGTGCTCACCCCGCCGAGCGGGCACGTCGCCGGCATCTGGGCCCGCACCGACGCGCTGCGCGGCGTGCACAAGGCACCGGCCAACGAGCCGGTACGCGGCGCCGTCGACCTCGCGTACCGGGTGACCCGGCCGGAGCACGACGTGCTCAACCCCAAGGGCGTCAACGTGATCCGCTTCTTCGCCGGGGAGGGGATCCGCCTGTGGGGCGCCCGTACGCTCGCCGCCGAGGCCAGCGAGTGGCGCTACCTGAACGTGCGGCGGCTGTCCATCTCCATCGAGCAGGCCATCGCGGGCGGCACCCGCTGGATGGTGTTCGAGCCGAACGACTTCACGCTGTGGCGCTCGATCCGCCGCGACATCGGGGCGTTCCTCACCCGGGTCTGGCGTGACGGCGCACTACTCGGCCGTACGCCCGAGGAGGCGTTCTTCGTCAAGTGCGACGAGGAGACCAACCCCGCCGACGTCCGCGACGCCGGAATGGTGGTGGCCCACATCGGCATCGCGGTGGTCAAGCCCGCGGAGTTCGTGGTGTTCAAGCTGAGCCAGTGGGCCGGCGGCACCGAGACCGAGACGATCGGAGGCTGACATGCCCACCACGGCCACCCCGCAGCCCGGAGCACCCGTCGACCCGTACCGGGCGTACCACTTCAAACTGCTGATCAACGGCATCACCAACGGGCACTTCACCGAGGTCAGCGGCTTCGAGGTGGCGATACCGGCGCTGTCGTACCGGGAGGCGGGCAACGAGCGCATCCGGGCCGTGCCCGGCCAGGTCGAGTACGCCCCGGTCACCCTCCACTTCGGCCTGACCAGCTCACGCGAGCTGTGGGACTGGGTGAACGCGGCCGCCAA
Source organism: Micromonospora sp. BL1 (assembly GCF_003667485.1). Lineage (NCBI taxonomy): Bacteria > Bacillati > Actinomycetota > Actinomycetes > Micromonosporales > Micromonosporaceae > Micromonospora > Micromonospora sp. BL1. The sequence goes on along the minus strand of NZ_RCVK01000289.1, from coordinate 8,174 downwards.
GGGCACCGTCAACCGGCGCAACGTGTCGGTGGTGCTGCTGGACCCGGCCGGCACCGCCGAGGTGCTGCGCTGGAACATGATCAACGCTTGGCCGACCCGGTGGCGGGGCGCGCACCTGAACACGCTGTCGCAGGAGATCGCCATCGAGGCGCTGACCCTGGCGTACGAGGGCCTGGAGCTGGAGGCCGGCGGTGCCGCCGCCCCGGCGACCGCGTGACCGGCTGGCCCGCGCGTTGCGGGCCACCGCCGATCGGTTGTCCGCACCGGGTTCGTCGGACGCACCGGGCTCACCGGTCTCGCCGGAGGACGTGTCGCGTCCTCCCGGTCAGCCGCCCGAGCACTGGCGGCGCCTGGTCGCGGCGCACGCCCCCGGCCTCCTGCGCGACCTACCTCCACCCCCGTCCCCCGTCGAGCCCGGACTTCTCACCGATCCGACCGCGAACGGCAGCCCGGACCAGACGCGGACGCGACGGGATGAGCCGGGCCGACGCGGGATGGGCCGGTTGTGGCGAGGATGGAAGGCGCTGTTGGCCGGCCGCTTCGGCACACCCCGTTCCCGAACGCGCCGTCCCCACGGGGCCGATCCGGGTTCGTCGTCGAGATCTTGGTACGAAACGGCCCCCACAGGGGCCATTTCCTACCAAGATCTTCAGGGCGTCCCGTTCGGCGGGACGGGGGTTCCGGGAGCTGGGAGCCGGGAGCCGGCGGAGGTCGACGGCCGGCCGCCGGGATCGGCCGGGCCGGGCGCAGCAGCGAGCCGCGCCGGCGCAGGATCGACTCGGGCGGCGTCTACATGGAACGGCCCGCGAAGCGGATCGGCCCGGCCGGGGAGCGGGGCAGCCCATGCGGGGAGCGGGCCGGCCGGTGCAGGGAGCGGGTCGGCCGGTGCAGGGAACGGGCCGGCCGGAGCAGGGAACGGGCCGGCCGGAGCAGGGAACGGGCCGGCCGGAGCAGGGCGCGGAACGGGACGGGCGAGGGCGAGAAGCGGATCGGTCGAAGCCGGGTCTTCGGCACCGGCGGCCGGTGCCGCCTTCAGCCGCTATGACGCAGGCCCCGACACCGTCGCGGCGTCTGGCCTCCCGCCGGCATCCCGGTACGTGACAGGGCCGGGCCGGCCGACGACAGCAGGCGACGCGGACGCGACCGGATCGGCGGGCACACCGGGAGGGGCACGAACGCTGGGCACAGCGCGCAGGCCGGACACGGCCGGTTCGACCGGTGCGGCCGGGTCGGCGCGTACGGCGCGCACCACCGGCGGCACGGAGACGGCCGGATCACGCGCCACGGGCACGGCCGGATCACCCGGCACACCGACGTCGGGCGGACCGGACCGGCAGTCACCGGCCACGGGGCGGCCCGGCCTCGGCGCGGATCGGGCGGGCGCCCTCACGCGGCGCGCTCGGGCCGACCGGAGCCGGGAACGGCACCGGGCCGACGACCCCGGGACGGAACCGTCGCCCGCTCGGGACGACGTACTCCCGCTCCTGTTCGCGGCCGCGTCACCGCACGGATGGCAGGGACGGGCCGGACACGACCCGGGGCGGGCCGCGGGCTCGCCGTACCCGAACGGGCGTCACCCGGCCCCCGGCGGCGATTCCCGGGCGCGACCGGGGCAGCGACCCGCGCGGCCCACGCCCGGCAGCCCCTGGCCGGCGCTGCCGGACGACGCCGGCCCGGCCCCGGCGACGAACCCGACCGGCGCGGCCCGGGCGACCGACGGCAGCTCACACGCGGATCCGTGGCCGGCACTACCGGGCGAACCGGCGTGGTGGACCCCGGCGACGCGGGCCACCCCGTGGAGTGACACGGCCCGGCTGGACCGGGAACAGGCGGGTGACTGATGGAGCGCGTCGCCTTCCTCGTGGACGAGTCCGGCACCCGGGTCGACTGCCTGCTCAACCCGGAGACCGTGCAGGTGACCCGGCTGGCCGGGGTACGCCCGCGCGGCGGGCCGGACGGGCCACTCACCGGCGCCGGGCTGGCCGACGATCCGCTCGTCTTCACCGGCGGCGGGCGTACCGAACTGGTCCTCGATCTGCTGTTCGACGTCGACTTCGTGGAGGCGCCGGCCCGGCCCGAGGACGTCCGCGCGCTGACCCGGCCGCTGTGGATGCTCGCCGAGAACTCGGCGGTCGAGCACGGCTGGCTGCGCCCGCCGCTGGTCCGCCTGGTCTGGGGCAAGACCTGGAACGTCCCCGGCGTGATCACCGCGATCGCGGAACGCTTCGACGCGTTCACCCTCACCGGTACGCCCCGCCGGTCCTGGCTGCGGTTGAAGCTGGTCCGCGTCGCGGAGGGCGCGGAGGCGGCGCGCGCCGGGTTCGAGGAGGAGCTGGCGGCGGCGAGCACACCCGCTGTCGCGCCCGGGTCCGCGGTGGTCGCCGCCGCCGACGGCGCGGCCGAGCCGGGCTGGTCCGGGGTCCGCTTCGACCTGCTCGCCCACGACGCGCTGGGCTCGCCGCTGCGGTGGCGGCTGCTCGCCGAGCACAACCGGATCACCGACCCGTTGACCGTGCCGGCCGGCACCGCGCTCGCCGTCCCGCCGGTCGGCGCCGCCACGTCCCCGACGGACGCCGTCACCACGGGAGGCACCCCGTGACCGGCCACGCGACCGGCGCCCCGCGCCACCCCGCCCCCGCGAACACGACTCCCCTGAGCGGCGACGCGACAAGAAGCGCCGCGCGGCCGGCGACCGCCGGATGTGCGCCGTGAGCCGGGCCGCCCTGGTCACGATCGACGGGAGGCCGCTGGCCGACCCGTCCCGGCTGCGTGGCATCCGCGTCGCCGCCCGCCTGGACCGGCCGGCGCAGTGCGAGCTGACGCTCACCGCCGCGCCCGGCGCGGGCCCGCTCGACCCCCCGGTACGCCCCGGCGCCACAGTCGACGTACGGCTCGACGGGCAGTCGGAGGCGCTGTTCACCGGCGAGGTGACGGCCGTCGAGCGGGAGTACGCCGGTGACGGTGCGGCGCTGGCCCGGATCCGGGCGTACGACCCGCTGCACCGGCTGCGCAAGCGGCAGGAGCTGCGCGTGTTCGAGTCGGTGACGGCCGCCGAGCTGGCCGGTGAGCTGTGCGCCGGGCTGGGGTTGAGTGTGGATGCCGAGGACGACGGGCCGCGCCTGGACCGGCTGCTCCAGCACCGGCACACCGACCTGGACCTGCTGTGCGAGGTGGCCGGGCGGGCCGGGCTGCACCTGGGCGTCGACGGTGACCGGTTGCGGCTGTTCACGCTGGACGGGTACGGGGAGCCGCTGCCGTTGACGCTCGGCGAGACGGTGCACGCGTTGCGGGTCACCGAGAACCTGGACCGGGCGGGCGCGGAGTGCGCCGTGCTCGGCTGGCATCCGCAACGCGCGGAGCCGCTGGGCCAGCGGTCGGGCGAGGCGCGCAGCGGGCGGCGCATCCCGCTGCGCCCGGACCCGGGCGACGTCGGCGCGGACGGTGTCCGTACGGCTGTGGACCAGCCGGGCCGCAGCGACGACGAGCTGGCCGCGCTGGCTCAGGCCGGGCTGGACGCCCGGGTGGCGGCGCTGGTCACCGCCGAGGGCACCGCGGAGGGCGACCCGGCGCTGCGGCCGGGCCGGCGGATCGCCCTCGCCGGCGTCCCGGAGCCGCTGGCCGGGGTGTACGTGCTCACCGAGGTGGTGCACACGGTGGACGCGGACGGGCACCTGACCCGGTTCTCCACGGCGCCGCCCGGCCCGCCGCCGCCGGCCGCGCCCCCGGCGGCCACTGTCACGCTCGGCACCGTCACCGACATCGACGACCCGGACGGGCTGGGGCGGGCCCGGGTGACGCTCCCCGCGTACGGCGATCTGGACGCCGGCTGGCTCGCGGTGCTCTGCCCGGGCGCGGGCCGGGGCAAGGGGATCGTCGCGCTGCCCGACCCGGACGACACCGTGCTGGTGGCGCTGCCCGGCGGCGAACCCGCCTCGGGCGTGGTGCTCGGTTCGCTGTTCGGCGCGATCGAGCCGTACGACGCGGGGATCGTGTCCGGGCGCTCGCGCCGCTGGTCGATGCGGACCGGCACCGGCCAGTCCATCGTGATCGACGACGACGGGCGGACGCTGCGGCTGGCCACCGACGCGGGCAGCTTCGTCGAGCTGCGTCCCGAGCTGACCACCGTGCACGCGGCGGGTGACCTGGTGCTCTCCGCGCCCGGCCGGGCCGTCGTGGTGCGCGGCCGCACCGTCGACTTCCTGCACGCCCCGGCGGCCGAGGACGCCGAGACCGCCGCCGCGCAGGCCCGTACGCTCGCCCGTTCCGCCGGAGGTGGCTGATGCGCTGGATCCACCGCGACTCGCTGATCACCTGCGGGCACGACGGGCGGGTACGCAACCGCCCGTCTCAGGACTGGGTGAGGGTCCAGGCCGTGCCGGTGCTGATCCGCCCCGACCCGGAGGGGCGCGACATCACCGCCTGCCCGAACTACGGCCCGACGATCAAACCGTGCCTGCACACGCTGACCGTCACTGTGGGTTACAGCACGTGGGTGCGGGTGGACCGGCAGCCGGTGGTGCTGTCGCACCTGGACGGCCTCACCGACGGCACCCCGCCGGGCACCGTGCACCACCAGGTCCGCGACGTGCGGCAGGGTTTCCTGGGGGCGGACGCATGAGGGCCTTCCGCTTCGTCGGCGCCGGCTTCGACGCCGGCCGCGCCGGTGGTCTCGCGCTCACCGCCGCCGGCGGGCTCGCCATGACCGACGGCGACGAGACGGTACGCCAGGCGCTGTACCTGCTGCTGTCCACCACGCCCGGGGAGCGGCTGATGCGTCCCGGGTACGGGTCGCGGCTGCACCGGCTGGTCTTCGCGCCCAACGACGACACCACCGCCGGGCTGGCGATCCACTACGTGCGGCAGGCGATCCGGCGCTGGGAGCCCCGGATCGAGGTGCTGGACGTGGACGCCGGTCCCGACCCGGACGACCCGTGGCGCCTGGTGATCCGGCTGGACTACCGGGTCCGGGCCAGCCTCTCCCCCGGGCACCTGGTGTTCTCGGTCGACCTGCTACCCGCCGACGAGGAAACCCCCGACGAGGAGGGCACGCCATGACGCTGCCGGTGCCGCACCTGGACGACCGCGCCTTCCTCGACCTGGTCACCGAGGCGCGGGAACGCATCGCCCGGTCCTGCCCGGACTGGACCGACCTGTCCGCGCACGACCCGGGCATGGCCCTGCTGGAGGCGTTCGCCTACCTCACCGAAGTGATGATCTACCGGCTGAACCAGTTGCCGGAGAAGGCGTACGTCGCGTTCCTGAACCTGCTCGGCGTCACCCGGCACCCACCGGCGGCGGCCTGGGCGGACGTGCGCCTGACCCGCACCGGCCCGGACCGCGGCCCGGTGCGGGTGCCGGCCGGCACCCGCGTCGCCGCGGCCCGCGGCGCGGACCCCCGGCCGGTCGTCTTCGTGACCACCGAACCGGCGGTGCTGCCCGCCGGCGAGACCACTGCGACGGTACGCGTGCACCACTGCGAACCGGTCGAGGCGGAGCTGCTGGGCACCGGCACCGGGCAGCCCGGTCAGGTGTTCCGGGCCGCCCGCGCGCCGCTGACGCGTACCACCGAGGCGCTGGACCTGCTGCTCGGCGTGGAGGTGCCGGCCGGCTCGGTGGAGCTGGGTGCCGCGGCCCGGGAGCACGAGGGGCGCACGTACGAGATCTGGCGGCCGGTGGACAGCTTCGCCGGCGTCGGCCCGCAGGCGAAGGTCTACCTGGTGGACCGGGCCTCCGGGGTGGTCACGTTCGCCCCGGCGCTGGACCTGCGCCCGGACGTGGGTGCCCCGGCCGTCGAGGGGGCGGCCGGGGCGACCACGGTGGCGGCGGTGCCGCCGGCCGGGCGGCAGGTGCGGCTCTGGTACCGCTGCGGCGGCGGCCCGGCCGGCAACGTCGCGGCGGGCGTGCTGACCAGCCTGCGCGACCCGCTGCCCGGGGTGAAGGTGGACAACCCGGAGCCGGCCACCGGCGGGCGGGACCTGGAGTCGCTGGAGTCGGTGCTGGCGCGCGGGCCGTACGAGTTCTTCGCCCAGCAGCGCGCGGTGACCGCCCGGGACTTCGAGATCCTGGCCACCGGCTCCGGGGCGGTGGCGCGGGCGCGGGCGTTCACCCGGGCCGCCGTCTACAGCTTCGCCCGGCCCGGCGAGGTCGAGGTGGTGCTGGTGCCGTACGTGCCGGAGGCGGCCCGTCCGGGCGGGCGGCTGCCGGTGGCGGTGCTGCGCGAGCACGAGGTGGAGGAGGCCCGCCGCCGGGTCGAGGCCGACCTGGAGCGGCGCCGCGCCCTGGGTACGGCGGTGCGCGCGGGCTGGGCGCGCTACAAGGCGGTGTCCATCCAGGCGCGGGTGGTGGTACGCCGCGAGGAGGACGTGGACGCGGTGCGCCGCCGCATCCACGACCGGCTGCACCAGACGCTCAGCCCGCTGCCCACGCCGCTGAACCCGGCCGGCTGGGCGTTCGGCGAGCCGCTGCGCGCCTCCAACGTGTACCGGATGCTGGAGCACGCCGAGCCGGGCGTGCGCTACGTCGAGTCGGTGCGGTTCGTGGTCGACGAGGCGCCGGACGCGCAGGTGCGCACGGTGGCGGTGGACCAGTACCAGGCCGACACCTGGTACGCCGGCGGCGGCCCGGTGCTGTTCCGCTCCACCAACGCCGGCGCGGGCTGGGAACCGGCCGGCCGGTTCGACGACGAGACCGTGGTGCGGGTGGTGCCCGCGCCCGCCCCGGTACGCCCCGGCGTCGTGCCCCGGGCCGGTTCGGTGGCGGTGGTGACCACCCGCGACGCCGGCGGTTCCCGGGTCCGGCTGAGCACCGACCTGGGTGAGACGTGGACGCTGCTGACCGACCTCGACTCCGGCGTACGCGACCTGGCCTGGATCGACCGGGACGGCACCGGCGCATTGCTGCTGGCCACCGACACCGGCCTGTACGAGGTGCCGCTGCTGCCCGGCGCGGTGCCGTTGCAGATCCTGGTCGACCCGGCCGACGCCGACCGGGGCTTCTACGCGGTGCGCGCGTTCGTCTCCGAGCGCGGCGCGCCCGGGGTGGCGGTGGCCGCGCAGGCCGGATTCGGCGTCTACCTGTCCACCGCTGCGGGACGGCCCGGCACGTTCGCCCACGTCGGCCTCGCCAACGTGGACAACCGGGTGCTCGCCGTCCAGTACGACGGTCCGGCCACGCTGCTGTGGTGCGGCGCGGGCGAACCGGACCCGAAGAAGCCCGGTCAGGGCTGCCACCGCACCCGGCTGTTCGAGTCGGACGTGAAGTGGCAGTCGATGGCGTCCGGCTGGATCGGCGGCACCTGCCGGGACCTGGCGTTCAGCGGCCCGCTGGCGCTCGCCGCGACGCAGAGCGGCGGCGTGGTCCGCCTGGACACGCTCGCCGGGCAGCCGCAGTGGTCGCCGGTGATGGTGAACTGCGGCCTGCCGCTGCGGGACCGGACCCGGTTCGTACCGGTCGACGCCATCGCCGCCACCGCGCCCACCGGCACGTCGGGCGCCGGGCGGCTGGTGCTGGCCGGCGGCGAACGCGGCGTGTTCCGCAGCGGCGACGGCGAGGACTGGACGCCCAGCGCCAACCAGGCCACCGCCGACGTGGTCACCGTCCCCGGCACCTGGCTGCTCTGCTCCGGCGAGCACGACATCGAGGTGGTGCGGCAGGATGCGCCGAGCGGCGATTGAGCGGCTGCTACCGGCCGCGTACCAGCGGGCCGCCGGCCCGGGCAGCGTGCTGGGCGCGCTGCTGGACGTGATGGAGGCGCTGCACGCCCCGGACGAGGCGGTGCTCGCCGACGTCGACGCGTTGTTCGGGCCGTACCGGACGCCGGACGGGTTCGTGGCCTACCTGACGCGCTGGGTGGCGATGGACCACGTGGTCGCCGCGCCCCGCGCCGACGCGCCGCTGCCGTTGCCGGTCGGCCGGCTGCGGGACCTGGTCGCGCACGGCGCGCTGCTGGCCCGGTGGCGCGGCACCCCGTACGGGATGCGGACCGCGCTGGAGCTGGCCACCGGCGTGACCGGGTTCGTGCTGGACGAACCGCCCGAGCGGCCGTTCCACCTGGTGGTGCGGGTGCCACCTGCCGCCGCCGACCGGCTCGCGCTGGTCACCCGCATCGTCGAGGCGGAGAAACCGGCCGCGGTCACCGTCGAGGTCGTCGCCGGGGCCCCGGCCGACCCGCCCTC
>NZ_RCVK01000314.1:0-16472 GCF_003667485.1 Micromonospora sp. BL1 | reverse complement strand
TACCGTCGCCCGCAGCCCCGGCGCGGCGGCGGTCGGTGGCCGGGCCCGGGTGCCCGGCGCCTCCGGCGGTGGCCCCGGTGGTCCCGGCGGTCCGGCCGGCCCCGGCCGGCGTGGCCGCGGCGAGGACCCGGCGCGGGCGAAGAAGCGCCGCCGGATCAACATGCTGATCGCCGGCTTCGCCGTGTTCATCATGCTCGCCGGCATCGGCGTGGTGAGTTTCACCTGGTACTCCACCAAGGTGGTGCTCCCGGAGGACACCATCCCGCCGCTGTCCACCACCATCTACGACTCGACCGGCAAGACCGCCATCGCCCGGATCGGCGACCAGAACCGCCAGCTGGTCACCATCGACCAGATCCCGGAGCACGTCCAGCACGCGGTCGCCGCGGCGGAGGACCGGAACTTCTACAAGCACTCCGGTGTGGACTACAAGGGCATCGCCCGCGCCGCGTGGAACAACCTCACCGGCGGCGACAAGCAGGGTGCCTCGACCATCACCCAGCAGTACGCGCGCAACGCGTTCGAGAACCTGAACCAGGACACGTACGGCCGCAAGGTGAAGGAGGCGATCCTCGCCTCCAAGCTGAACGACAAGTACGACAAGCGCGTGATCATGCAGCACTACCTGAACGTCATCTACTTCGGCCGCGGCGCGTACGGCATCCAGGCGGCGTCGCAGACGTACTTCAACAAGAACGTCAAGGACCTGACCGTGGCCGAGGCCGCGGTGCTGGCGGCACTGATCAAGCAGCCGGAGCCGAGCGCCACCCACCAGGGCTACGACCCGGCGATCAACCCGACCGCCGCGCTGGACCGGTGGAACTACGTGATCAACGGCATGATCACGGAGAAGTGGCTGGACGCGCCGAACACGCCGCAGCACCCCACCGAGTACCCGAAGAACATTCAGAAGCCGAAGAAGAACAGCGGCGGCGGCTTCGGCATCGACACCCCGTACGGCAACATCGTCAACTACGTCTCGCAGGAACTGCGCGAGATGAAGCTCTGCACCGACAACGAGGCCGAGGCGACCGAGAAGAAGCCGCTGTGCTCGAAGGCGCTGAGCCGGGGTGGTTACAAGATCACCACCACCATCAACAAGAAGATGCAGGAGGCGGCGCTCGACGCGGCCCAGCGCGCCCGGAAGAGCTCCGAACTCGCCGGCCAGCCGTCGAACCTGATGGCCGCCGTGGTGGGCATCGACCCGCAGACCGGGCGAGTGCTCGCCTACTACGGCGGCGACAACGGCACCGGCACCGACTACGCCGGGAAGAACGTCGACAACGGCGTGGTGAGCGGCGGCCACTCGCCGGGTTCGAGCTTCAAGATCTACACGCTCGCCGCGGCGCTGAAGGCCGGCATCTCGATCAAGTCCCGGTGGAAGGGCACGGCGTTCACGCCGAAGGACACCAAGTTCAAGGTCAGCAACGCCGGCGCGGACAAGGTCTCCTGCGGTGACTCCTGCACGCTCGAACTGTCGACGCTGAAGTCGCTGAACGTGCCGTTCTACTACATCACCGAGAAGATCGGCCCGGACAAGGTGCTCGACATGGCCAAGCAGGCCGGCGTCACCACCATGTGGCAGACCGACACCAACCCGGCCAAGGCGCACGACCTGACCAAGGCCGACCCGAAGGACCTCGCGCCGTCGCCGTTCTTCCACGTCATCGGCTACGGCCAGTACCCGATCACGGTGCTCGACCACGCCAACGGCGTCGCCACCTTCGCCAACCAGGGCGTCTACCACAAGGCGCACTTCGTCCGGAAGGTGGAGAAGCAGAACCCGGACACCGGCAAGTGGGACCTGGTCGGCGCGGAGAAGCTCAAGGGGCAGCAGCGGATCGACAAGGACGTCGTCGCCGACGTCACCTCCGTGCTGAAGCAGTACCCCGGACAGATCAACAAGAGGCTCGAGGGTGGCCGGCAGGTCGCCGAGAAGACCGGCACCTGGGAACTCAACGACAAGACCAGCGACAACGGTGACGCCTGGATGATCGGCTACACGCCGCAACTCGCCACCGCGGTCTGGGTCGGCAACAAGGCCGACCGCAAGGCGATCAAGTACAAGGGCGGCGAGAACATCAGCGGCGCCAAGATGCCCGGTGACATCTTCCAGCGCTTCATGAACGAAGCGCTCAAGGGCAAGGACAAGGAAGAGTTCCCGCCCGCGGCGAACGTCGGCGAGGACGACACCGGCAACGGCGAGGCCCCGCCGCCGACGAACGAGCCCGGCCAGCCGGGCGGCCCGAACTGCGACCCGCTGGGCCTGTTCTGCCCCGGCGGCACGCCCGGCGGCGGCAACCCCGGCGGCGGTGACCAGGGTGGAACGCCCGGCGGGGGCGGGCTCCCCGGAGGCGGCGGACGCCCCGGTGGCGGCGGTGGCGGCGGCGGGCTGCTACCGAGCACACCGCCGACACGACAGAACTGACGCGTACCACCTGACGGCGGCGGCCGGACCTCGGGTCCGGCCGCCGCCGCGTTTCGCGTACCGGAATTTCTCCGCGCGCGACGGGACGGCGACCCCCGGTGTACGGCAGGATGCCTCTCCATGAGCACCCAGTCGCCCGCAGGCATCGATGAGCCCGGCGCGTCCGAGGCGGCGCCACGATCCGCAGAGACGGTGGACCACCCGTCCCGCTCGGACTGGTTCGTCCGGGGCGCCTCCGGTCTGATCGGCGGGCCGCTCGGCGACCACGCCGCCGCCCTGGACCGGCCAGCCGACCGGGAGAGCCGCTTCTGGACCGCCGGCCGGATCGTCCTGGCGCTGGTGTGCCTGACGCTGGCCCTGCACTGGGTGCAGAAGTCGCCCTGCCAGGACGGCGCCTGGCAGAACAACATCCAGTACACCCGGATGTGCTACACGGACGTGCTCGCGCTCTACTACGCCGAAGGGCTCAACGAGGGCAAGGTGCCCTACGCCGACCACCCGGTCGAGTACCCGGTGCTGACCGGCTACTTCATGGGCGCTCTCGGCCTGCCGGTGCACGCCCTCGGCGCCGACAACCCCGCCATCAACCAGGGCCAGTGGTTCTACAACCTGAACGCGCTGGTGCTCGGCGCGCTCGCCGTCGCCACCGTCGCGGTGATCCTCAGCCTGCGCCGGCGACGACCCTGGGACGCCGCGTTGTTCGCGCTCTCCCCGGCGCTCGTGCTCACCGCCACCGTCAACTGGGACCTGCTCGCCATCGGCCTGGCCGCGTTCGGCCTGCTGGCCTGGGCACGCGCCCGCCCCGACCGGTACGCGCTGCTGCTGCCCGGAGTGGCGGGCGTCCTCATCGGACTCGGCGGCGCGGCCAAGATGTGGCCGCTGTTCCTCCTCGGCCCGATCCTGGTCCTCGCGTTGCGCGCCGGCAAGATGCTGGCCGGGCTCGTCGCCACGGCGACCGCGCTGGTGACGCTCGTGGCGGTGAACCTGCCGGTGGCGATCCCCTACCGGGAGAACTGGGAACGCTTCTTCGACCTGAACACGACGCGCCCGATCGACTGGGGCACGCTCTGGTACATCGGCCGCTACCTGGACGGCCGGATCAGCCCGTCCTCACCCGGCGAACTCGGGCCCTTCGAGTGGCTCAACGCGAACATCCCCACCCTCAACTGGCTGTCGTACCTGCTGTTCGGGCTGGCCTGCCTCGGCGTGGCCGGGCTGGCGCTGCTCGCGCCGCGCCGCCCCCGGCTGGCCCAGCTCGCCTTCCTGGTGGTCGCCGCGTTCCTCATCTTCAGCAAGGTGTGGTCCCAGCAGTTCGTGCTCTGGCTGCTGCCGCTCGCGGTGCTCGCCCGGCCGCGCTGGGGCGCGTTCCTGGCCTGGCAGGTCGCCGAGGTCGGCTACTTCGCCGCGTTCTACGGCGAACTGCTCGGCACGGCCATGTCCCGGCCGGTCTTCCCCGAAGGCGTCTTCGTGCTGGCGTCGAGCCTGCGCCTGATCACCGTGGCGGTCCTCTGCGGGTTCGTCATCCGGGACATCATGCGGCCCGAACTGGACGTCGTCCGGCACACCTACCCCGACGACCCGGACGGCGGAGTGCTCGACGGCGCGCCCGACGCGCCCTGGCATCAGCGCTGGCGGGCTCGCGCCGCCGAACGGCCCGCCGAACCCGTTCCGGTGTGACCGAGACGGTCGTGTTCCGGTCTACAGCCGGAACACGACCGCCTCGCCGACCTGCTCCCGGGTCACTCCCGGCGTGTCGACCGGCCGGTCGAGCATCCCCTCCCACGGGGTGCCCGCCAGCTCGTCGCGCAACACGACCACGTTCTTCACGCCGATCTGCCGCAGGTAGTCGACGCTCGCGTAGTCCGGGAAATTCACTGTCGCCTCGCGGATCTGAGCCTGCGAACGCGGCGTGAAACCGCTGCCGCCGTTGACCATCGGCTGGAACCGGTCGGTGGACCAGAGCATCACCGGCTGGTCCAGGTTCTGGCTGCTCGGCAGCACCAGCATCGGGCCGTCGACGGTCCGCATCGCCGCCGGCTGCCGCGGCACCACGGGCTGCGGCGTGGCGTTCAGCCCCTCCACGAGCACCAGCGCCAACGGCAGCAGCGTGGCCAGGCGCAGCCACGGGCCCGGCCACGGCGGCACCCGTTCGGCGGCCAGCTCGCGTACCCGCATGCAGAACGCGGTGACCGCGCCGGCCGCGAGCAGACCCAGCAGCAGCGTGGTCCAGAGCATCATCCGGCCCGGCGTCCGCAGCCCGCTCCAGCCCGGCAGGTAGTCGAACAACGGCACGTAGGTGAACCGGCCGCCGAAGAACCGGGTGCCCATCGCCAGCGCCATCGTCACGAGCACCCCGGCCAGCAGGAAGATCCGGTGCCGGACCCGCCAGACCGAGAAGAACAGGCCACCGGCGGCGAGCGCGTAGAGCGCGAAGCCCGGCAGCAGCGTCATCTCCGGATGCCAGGGCAGCACGGCGCGGGCGCCCTCGTGCAGCCCGCCCCAGACCCGGGACTCGGCCGGCGCGGTGAAGAACCCGCTCGCCGGCGGCGAGTAGAGCCCGATGTCACCGAGCGTCCGCTCCGCGTTCGGGTGCAGCTCGGCGACCTTGAAGTACGGCACCGCCAGCGCCGCGCCCACCGCGGCGAACGCGAGCCCGCCGAACACGTCGGCCAGGAACAGCCGCCGCCCGAACGGACGCTTCACCCGGCGCCGCCGCACGAACCACAGCACCACCGAGACCACGCCGGTCCCGGCCAGCATGTACGCGAACGGCAGCCCGATGCCGAACCCCAGGCTGAGCTGCCATGCGGCCACCAGCCACCCGGCGAACGCCCAGCCCGCGTGCCGGCGACGCGGCCGGTAGCCGTACCGCAGCGACCAGCCGTGCCCCCGGGCCAGCATGGCCAGCGCCAGCGGGATGCCGCCGTTGGAGAGGATGTGCAGGTGCCCCGCCTGGGCCAGCAGCCACGGCGCGTAGGCGAAGCTCGCCCCGGCCACCGCGCCGCCGATGCGGCCCGCGCCGAGCTGCCGGGCCAGCACGTACGCGCCGAACGCGGCGAGCGCGTGCGCCAGCACGAACATGATGTTGTAGCGCAGGACGGCGTGCTCCGGGCCGACCCCGATCAGGCCGGCCGGGGCGTACCCGAGGAGCGTGTCGGAGAACGCGAAGCTCCAGTTCTCCGGATAGAACGTGTTCGCGTGCCACAGCATCGCCGGGTCGGTCCGCAGGATGTGCCCGGACCACGCCATCTGCCACGCCTGCAGGCTCGGGTCCCAGTAGTCCTGCGGCAGCGTGTGCCGTGGATAACGCAACGTGGGCCAGGTCATGGCCGCGGCCAGCGCCAGCGCGGCGACGGCGGCGAGCGTCCACTCGTGCACCAGGAACCGGCCGACCGCGCGGACGGCCCGGCGGGCCCGGCCGAGCACCGGCTCCGGCGCGGGCCCGAACGCGGACCAGGGGTCGGCGGGCTTCTCGTCGGCCGTACCCGTTGCGCTGGTGTCCCCGCCCTCGGCCTTCGTGCCGGCGGCGTCTCCGGCGTCTCCGCCGTTCGCCGGCCCGTCGTGGGCGCCGCCCTTGCCGGCGGCGGCATCGTCCCGGGCCTCGGCCTTCTCCTCGGCGGCGGCCTCGTCCGCGGTGCCGGCACCGGGCCCGGTGCCCGCCTTGCCGGCGGTGGCGTCCACGCCGGATCCACCCTCGGCGGTCACGCCCTCGCGGGGCGGGGTCGCCTCGGCCGTCTCGTCCGGCCGGTTCCGCGCGCCCGTCCCGTCCGGCCGGGGCTCGGCGCCGGACCGGCGGCCGGTCGTGCCGGACTGCTCGGTCGTCACGCCGCCGCGCCCAGCTGCCCGCGCAGGAACGCGATGTCGGCGGCCTGGCCCTCGACGCCACCGGGGGTCTCCACGATCACCGGCGCGCCCGCCGCGCGGATCACCGCCACCAGCAGCTCCGGGTCGATGGTGCCGCCGGTCAGGTTGTCGTGCCGGTCCTGGCCGGAGTTGAACGCGCCCTTGGAGTTGTTGGCGTGGATCAGGTCGATCCGGCCGGTGATCGCCTTCACCCGGTCGACCAGGCCCAGCAGTTCCTCGCCACCCGCGTACGCGTGGCAGGTGTCCAGGCAGAAGCCGACCTCGTGGTCGCCGAGCGCGTCCCAGAGCCGGGCCAGTGAGTCGAGGTGCCGGGCGCAGGCGTTGTCGCCGCCGGCGGTGTTCTCGATCAGCACCGGCAGCGGGAAGCCGCCCGAGTCCGCCGCGTACGCGAAGGTCTTGCGCCAGTTGTCGAAGCCGACGGCGACGTCATGGCCGGCGTTGACGTGGCCGCCGTGCACGATCAGCCCCTTGGCTCCGACGTCCGCCGCGGCGGTGGCGTGGGCGAGCAGCAGCTTACGGCTGGGAATGCGGATCCGGTTGTTGAGCGTGGCCACGTTGATCACGTACGGCGCGTGCACGTAGAGGTCGACGTCGGCGGAACGCAGGCGCTCGGCGTCCTCGCGCGGCTTCGGGGCCTTCCAGCCCTGCGGGTCGGCCAGGAAGAACTGGACCGCCTCGGCCTGCCGGGCGGCCGCCTCGGCCAGCGGGTCGGTCGGATCGACGTGGGCTCCGATTCGCATGCAGGGCAGCCTACGTCGCGCCTGCGACGGTCGGCGCGCTCGCGGGAGGCGCCCGGCGGGTCGAACGCGTCACCACCCGGCCCGGCGGTCGTTGTCCGAGGTGGGATCGATGGTCGACGCTTCGCCCGGACGTGGTCCACAGCACGGACGGGCGAGGGTGGACCCCCGGAAACGGGACGCCCCGCCGTGCGGCCCGGCACGACGGGGCGGGATCCGCTCGTCATCCCGGTACGGGAGGCAGCAGTAGGACCAATTCCTCCATTTACCCCAAGTGGTGACGAGAGCCATTGTATGGTCAGACCAGGTGACAACACGATAAAGCTCCGCGGGGCGTCTTCGATCCAACCTCATCGGTGTGGTCGTTCCTCCCCAGGTCCCACCCAAGGAATGCGGACGGGACGCCCCGCGGTCCCGTGGACAGGGGTCCACCTGCCGGCTCGCCGGAGGTGGGCCCCTGTCGCCGCACCCGGCACACCGGGGCCACCGGCCCGGCCATGATCGTCCGGACCGGCTATCCTGGTCCGGTTGTCCGCGTGTCCGACCGGGTTCCCCCGGCACCGGCGCGGGCAGCGACGCACGACCTCCTGCCACGGAAGGACCGTGGCCGCTTAGCCCACAGGAGGTGAGCACGTCTTGCGTCACTACGAAGTCATGGTGATCCTCGACCCCAGCCTCGAGGAGCGCACCGTCGCCCCGTCGCTCGACACGTACCTGAACGTGATCCGGACCGCGGGTGGCTCGGTGGAGAAGACCGACGTGTGGGGCCGCCGGCGCCTCGCGTACGAGATCAACAAGAAGGCCGAGGGCATCTACGCCGTCATCGACCTCCAGGCGACGCCGGAGGCCGTTGGCGAGCTGGACCGTCAGCTCCGACTCAACGAGTCGGTGCTGCGCACCAAGGTCATCCGACCGGAGATGCGCTGAGCATCCAGACCCGGCACGTCCGGATCACAAGCCTCATCCACGCTGTCGTACGGCTCTGAGAGCCTGAACGGCACAAAGATGAGTGCGCGAGGAGATGGTCATGGCAGGAGACACCACCATCACGGTCATCGGCAACCTGACCGATGATCCCGAGTTGCGATTCACCCCCTCCGGCGCGGCGGTCGCCAAGTTCCGGGTCGCTTCGACGCCCCGCTTCATGGACAAGGCCTCCGGCGAGTGGAAGGACGGCGAGCCGCTGTTCCTCTCGTGCACGGTCTGGCGCCAGGCCGCCGAGAACGTCGCCGAGTCGCTGCAGCGCGGCGCTCGCGTGATCGTGTCCGGCCGACTGCGCCAGCGGTCGTACGAGACCCGTGAGGGTGAGAAGCGCACCGTCATCGAGCTGGAGGTCGACGAGATCGGCCCGTCGCTGCGCTACGCCACGGCGAAGGTGCAGAAGATGTCCCGCTCCGGTGGCGGTGGCGGCGGCTTCGGTGGTGGTGGCGGCCAGGGCGGCGGCGGAGGCAACTTCGACGACCCCTGGGCCTCTGCTGCCCCCGCCCCCTCCCGCGGTGGTTCGGGCGGAAACTTCGACGAGGAGCCTCCGTTCTAATGGCGCCGAGCGCCCGCGATCGCAAACCAGGAGCACGAGCAATGGCTAAGGCTGCGGCACTTCGCAAGCCGAAGAAGAAGGTGAACCCGCTCGACAAGGACGGGATCACCTACATCGATTACAAGGACACCGCGCTGCTGCGCAAGTTCATCTCCGACCGCGGCAAGATCCGCGCTCGACGGGTGACCGGCGTGACCTCGCAGCAGCAGCGGCAGATCGCCCGTGCGGTCAAGAACGCCCGCGAGATGGCGCTCCTGCCGTACACGGCCACGACGCGCTGAGAGGAGGCACGGACATGAAGATCATCCTGACTCAGGAGGTGTCCGGCCTCGGCTCTCCGGGCGACATCGTCGAGGTGAAGGACGGCTTCGGCCGTAACTACCTGCTGCCGCAGGGCTTCGCGATCGCCTGGACCAAGGGCGCGGAGAAGCAGGTCACGGTCATCAAGCGGGCCCGCTCGGCCCGCGAGATCCGCGACCTGGGCCACGCCACCGAGGTCAAGACCCAGGTCGAGGGCCTGAAGGTCAACCTGAAGGCCCGCGCCGGCGACGGCGGGCGGCTCTTCGGCTCGGTCACCCCGGCCGAGATCGTCGACGCCGTCAAGGCCGCCGGCGGCCCGACCCTGGACCGCCGCCGGCTGGAGCTGCCCGGCCACATCAAGGCGCTCGGCTCCTACCCGGTCAGCATCCGGCTGCACCCCGAGGTGACCGCCAAGTTCGACCTGAACGTGGTCAAGGGCTGACACCCGAAGCACGACGCGAAAGGCCCGCACCGGTCGCCGGTGCGGGCCTTTCCGCATCCTCACCGCTCAACCGAGCGGCTTGCCCGTCACCGCGCTGATCACCACCGTGGACAGGCCGCCACCCACCACCGCGGCCGCCAGCGCCACTGTCGCCGACCGCCACGTCGTCCCGACCTGCCGCAGCAGCACCGCCACCACCAGGCTGCTCACCATCGCCAACCCGAAACGCGGCGCCGCCGACACCAGCGACTCCAGCGCATGCGCACGCGGCGAGTCACACCCACCGCCGGTGATGTCCGTGACGCACCCCGCCGGAGGCTGACCGCTCAGGAACAGCAGACCGATCACCAGCAGCACCGCCGGAACCAGATAGCAGGCCGCCGTGTAGACCAACGGCCGCAACGGACCACCCGGGTCCGGGTCCAGCAGGTCGTCCTCCAGCCGCCGGCCCCACGAACCGCCGCCGATCGTCTCCACCCGGCGCCGCAACGTCGAAGGCGCCGGCTCCACCGGGCCACGGCGAGGCACGGTACGCGGGCGCGGCGCCGAGTACGCCACCGCAGGCGAGCGGGGCGCCGTCGACGGGGTCTCCATCCACCGGGGATCGTCACCGGAGAGCCGGGTACCCGACCAGAACGCCTCGGCCCGCTCCGGCGACGCCCAGCCCTCCCGCACCGGCGGCGCCGACCGGTCCCACGGATCGGCCGGCGCGTACCGGTCGCCCGCGTCCCGCACCGGCTCCAGGAAACCGGTGTCGGTGAACCGGTCCCACTCACCCGTGTGCTCCGTACGGTCCCACCGGTTCTCCGCCCGCTCCCAGCGGCTCGCGGGCACCGGCCGGTCCCAGGCGTGCACCCCGGACGCGTCCCACGGATCGACAGCGGGCGGCTGCACCGGCTCACGCTCGACGCTCCGGCGGCGCTGCCACGGATCCGCCGCCGGTTGCGGCCGCGCCGACTCCGGCTCCGCCCGCGACCAGGCCGACTCCGACTCCCCCGCCCTCGCCGCCGTCTGTCCCCAGCTCGGCTCCGACTCCGCGGCCCTCGCCGCCGACCGGCCCGCATCCGACGCCGTTGGCCAGTCGGCATCCGTCCCCGAGCGGGACCACGCGCCGTCCGGGGCCGCCGGCCGCGCCCAGCCGGAATCCGACCCCGCCGGCGGCGGCCAGGAGGAACCCGACGCCGACCGGCCACGGCGGCCCGCCGGCCGTTCACCGTCCGATCCCGCCGGCCCCTCGCTCGAACCCGCCGACTCCGGCAGCCCGGACCAGGTCACCTGCGGCCGACGTGTCGCCGCCCGACGCGGACGACTCCGGGGCACCGCCCCCGACACCGGCTCGTCGCCCTCGTCCGCCCGCCGGTTGCCCACGTACCCCCGCTCCTGCGGGGCGTCCATCGTCCACTCGGCGGTGTGATCCGACAACGGACCCGCACCGATCGCGCGCAGATCGCGACGCGGCCCGGCGTCCACCCGCCAACCACCGCCGGAGGACGGCGTCTCCACCTCGTCGTCCGGCGCGGCATGCCGCCCGCCACCGTCCGCGCGACTCACCCCGGACTCCAGAGCCCAACGGGGAAGGTACGTCTCGACCGGCTCGTCCTGGCCACGCTCGATCGCGCGCCGCCGGCTCGCCGTGCGGTAGCCCTCCGGCGCGTACGAGTCGACCCGGCGCGGCCCGGCGGGCTCATCCCAGGAACCGCTCGGCCGTCGCTCGCGCGGGCTGTCCTCCCCGCGTCCCCAGTCCCGGTGTCTCACGGCCGGAGCGTGACCTCTCTCAACCCGAAAGTAAACCCGCTGTCCCAGGTGTCGCCGTTCGCAGCGATAGTACGGGACGAACGACGACAAAGCTCGGCCGGAAATCTTCCGTCCACAGGGTGGGGATAGGAAAAGCCCAGGTCAGAGGCGATAAGCCCGGAATTCCCCATCACTTTTCCACACCCCTGTGCACACCCTGCGCACATGCCTGTCCCCAGGCGTCCACAGGTTGTCCCGAGGCTCATCCACCGGCCTTGTTGAGCGGTTGACCTCGGGTTCCGTATCGTGGTCCACCGACCGCCGGGCGATGACCCCCGATCGACCGGAGGGTCGGCGGAGAGTTGTCATACCCCGGCGATACAGCTGGACTCGATCCGACGCAGCGAGGGGGGAACCCGTGTCGGTCACCGACGAGACGCGTGCGGAACGGACCGGGGGGCAACCGCCCGAGCCGCCACCGCGCGATGCGGCGTTCGAGAAGACACCACCCCAGGACGTCGCCGCCGAGCAGTGCGTACTCGGCGGCATGCTGCTCTCCAAGGACGCCATCGCGGACGTCGTGGAGATCCTGAAGACCAACGACTTCTACCGCCCGGTCCACGCCACCATCTTCGACGCGATCCTGGACATCTACGGGCGCGGCGAACCCGCCGACCCGATCACCGTGGCGGCAGCGCTCGCCGACTCCGGCGACCTCGCCCGCATCGGCGGCGCCCCCTACCTGCACACGCTGATCGCCAGCGTGCCCACCGCCGCGAACGCCGCCTACTACGCCCGCATCGTCGGCGAACGAGCGGTGCTCCGCCGGCTGGTCGAGGCCGGCACCCGGATCGTGCAGCTCGGCTACGGCACCGGCCCGAGCGGCAGCCGCGACGTCGACGACATCGTCGACCTCGCCCAGCAGGCCGTCTACGAGATCACCGAGAAGCGCGTCAGCGAGGACTTCGCCGTCCTGGCCGACATGCTCCAGCCGACGCTCGACGAGATCGAGGCGGTCGGTGCCCAGGGCGGGGTGATGACGGGTGTGCCGACCGGCTTCACCGACCTCGACCGCCTGCTCAACGGCCTGCACGCCGGCCAACTCATCATCGTGGCCGGCCGGCCCGGTCTCGGTAAGGCGCTCGCACTCGACACCCCGCTGCCCACCCCGCAGGGCTGGACCACCATGGGTGAGGTGCGCGTCGGCGAGCAGCTCCTCGCCGCGGACGGCACTCCGACGACGATCACCAACGTCTTCGACGTGATGTACGACCGCCCCTGCTACGAGGTCGAGTTCTCCGACGGAAGCGTCATCGTGGCGGACGCCGAGCACCTGTGGAAGACCACCACACGGGCCAGCCGGCGCCAGCCGGAGGCACGCCGGCGGCACCACTGGGCCGAGCCGGCGCTGGCGAAGGTACGGGCGGCCGAGGCGGCCGCATCCACCGAACCGCACCGGCTGGTCACTCTCGCGGAGACCCTGGATCAGGTCGGCCCGGAATTCCGCAACGTGCTCCACGCGGTGGCGCAGACGGTGGGTTCCAACGGCCGGGTCGCCCGACCGGTGACCCGGGCCGGCAAGACACGCAACTGGACGGCACCCGGCTACCCGGTGGGCGCGTTGATCTCCGGCCTCCGTGCACGCGCGGAACGACCGGTGAACGCGGGCAGCCGTGCCGAGCACGACGGGATCGTCACGACGGCGCAGATCGCGGCCACGCTGCGTACCGAGACGGCCGACCGTCGTCTCAACCACGCCGTGCGGAACTGCGCGCCGCTCCGGCTTCCGGAACGCGATCTGGTCGTCCCCCCGTACACCCTCGGGGTGTGGCTCGGCGACGGGCACACCGGGGCAAGCCGCTTCACCACCGCGGACGCGGAGATGCTCGACCTCGTGGCCCAGGACGGCTTCCTGGTACGCCCGAGCGGCCCCATGGTCTACAGCGTGCATCTGCCCACGCCGGCCAGGACGCCGGACCGCACCTGCGTCGACTGCGGCGGCTCCACCCGTGCCCTGCGGGAGAACCCCGGAACCCGCCGCTGCGCCGAGTGCCACGAGCGGAACGGCTCCTTCCTGGCCCTGCTCCGGCGAGTCGGGGTGGCCTACGACAAGCACATTCCGCGGGACTACCTCCGCGCCTCCGAAACACAGCGCCGGGCGTTGCTCGCCGGTCTCATGGACACCGACGGCACGGTGGCGCCGACCGGGAACCTGCAGTACACATCCACCTCGAGGCGCCTGATCGACGGCGTTCGGGAACTCGTCGTCAGCCTGGGACATCGGTGCACCATGACCGAGCACAAGGTGCGCGGCCGGACCGAGGCATCGTCGATCGCGTACACGCTGAACTTCTCCACCCCGGACACGGTCTTCCGGCTGGACCGGAAGCGCACCGCTCATGCGGCCCGACGCCGGACGTCCTCGGACGTCCGCTCCCACTCGCGGTTCATCGTGGACGTCCGTCCGGTGCCGAGCGTTCCGGTGCGTTGTGTGACTGTCGACAATCCCGACCATCTGTATCTGGCGGGCCGCTCGATGATCCCGACGCACAACAGCACGGCGAGCATGGACTTCGCCCGAAATGCAGCGATCCGCGCCAACCAGGCGTCGGCGATCTTCTCGCTGGAAATGAGCAAGGTCGAGATCGTCATGCGACTCCTCTCGGCCGAGGCGCGCGTGCCGCTGCACGTGTTGCGCAGCGGGCAGCTCTCCGACGACGACTGGACCAAGCTGGCCCGCTGCATGGGCGAGATCAGCGAGGCGCCGCTCTTCGTCGACGACACGCCGAGCATGAACCTGATGGAGATCAGGGCGAAGGCGCGGCGGCTCAAGCAGAAGCACGACCTGAAGCTGATCGTCGTCGACTATCTCCAGCTGATGACCTCACCGAAACGCACCGAGAGTCGGCAGCAGGAGGTCGCGGACCTGTCCCGTGGCCTGAAGCTGCTGGCCAAGGAGGTCGAGTGCCCGGTGATCGCGGTGAGCCAGCTGAACCGTGGCCCCGAGCAGCGCACCGATAAGCGTCCGCAATTGTCCGACCTGCGGGAATCCGGCTGCCTGACGGCCGACACCAGGCTCGTACGAGCCGATGACAACTCGGAGATCACTCTCGGGGCGCTCCTTGCCGGGAACGTCAGGGACGTTCCTGTGTGGGCCCTCGATGAAGGTCTCCGCTACACCCCCCGAACGCTCACCCACGCGTTTCCCAGTGGAACGCGCGAGGTGTTCCGGATGACCCTGGCATCCGGGAAGCAGGTGGAAGCGACCGCTAACCACCCATTTCTCACCTTCGGTGGTTGGCTGCCGCTGGGAGAACTCACGGTGGGAACTCGGCTTGCCGCGCCTCGGCACATTCCGCCACCGCTGAACATTCAGCCATGGGCCGAGCCGGAGGTGGTGATGCTGGCCCACCTCCTCGGGGACGGCTCGTTCGTCCGCCGGCAGCCGATCCGCTACGCCAGTTGTGACGAGGCCAATCTGACAGCCGTGTCGGAGGCGGCCATGCACTTCGGGATCACGGCTGTGCGAGACGACTACCCGGCTGCGCGGGTGACGACGCTCCGACTACCGGCACCGTTCCGGCTCGCCCGCGGGCGGCGGAACCCGATCGCCGAGTGGTTGGACGGGTTGGGGCTGTTCGGGCTGCGGTCCCACGAGAAGTTCGTACCGCCGGCGGTGTTCGGCCTGCCTAAGGAACAGATCACGCTCTTCCTGCGACACATCTGGGCGACGGACGGGTCCGTAACTGTCAACAAGTCCGGTCGAGGCGGACGGATCTACTTCTCCTCGACATCGCGGCGCATGCTGGAGGACATCTCACGCCTGCTGCTTCGCTACGGAATCTCGGCTCGGTTGCGACAGGTGCCGGTCGCTGGACATCGGCCGCAGTACACCCTGGACATCTCCGGTCGCGACGACCAGCTTCGCTTCCTCCGGGAGATCGGTGTGCACGGCGAGCGCGCCAACGGCTGCGCGGCGCTGCTTGTGATTCTCGAATCCGTCGTCAGCAATCCGAACGTGGATACCGTGCCCAAGGAGGTGTGGTCCAGGGTTCGCGAAGTCTTGGCGGAGCGCAAGATGAGCCACCGAGAGTTCGCCGCGGCCGTCGGTACCCAGTTCTCCGGCAGCGCAATGTGGAAGCGTGCACCCAGCCGGTCAAGACTCGCCAAGGTGGCCGCGGTGCTGGACTCTGCGGATCTTGATCTGCACGCGACGAACGACGTCTTCTGGGACGAGATCGTCTCGATCGAGTCAGTCGGCGAGAAGGACGTCTACGACGCCACGGTGCTCGGCACACACAACTTCATCGCCAACGGCATCGCCGCGCACAACTCGATCGAGCAAGATGCGGACGTAGTCATCCTTCTGCACCGCGACGACTACTACGACAAGGAGTCACCGCGAGCGGGCGAGGCGGACTTTATTGTTGCCAAGCACAGGAATGGGCCGACCGACACGGTGACGGTCGCGGCCCAGTTGCACCTGTCGCGCTTCGTGGACATGGCCATCGTCTGAGCGGCGTCAGCCGAGCAGCGGGAACCATCCGGCTGCCTCGCCCAGCTCCAGCCGGTCCCGGTCGGTGAGCGGCACGCGCCCGGCGGCCTTCAGCAGGTAGTCGTGGTCGTCCCAGCCGGCCGGCCGTACCGCGTCGTCGCTGAGCAGGCCGTCCATCGTGGTCACCGCGACCCGCGTCGGGTCCGCCGCCGGTCGCGGCGCGTCCGGCAGGTCCACCACCAGGTCCAGGTGGTGGATGACCGCCTCGGTGGTCAGGGTGGCGAGCAGATGGGGTACGCGCAGTACGTGACCCTGCGTGGTCACGTACCCGTCGGGGTCGGCTGCGGTGGCCGCGCGGACGGCGGCGGGCGCGGTGTCGGTCCAGAGGCGGACCACTCCGGTGGGCCGGTCGAAGGCGGCGGCGGAGCGGCGGGCCCACCAGGCGTGCCCGGCGACCGCGTCGTCGTCGCCGGGCGTGAACGCGCGCCAGTAGCTGACGTCGTCCACGTCCGCCGGTCCGGGTGCGGGGCTGGCCAGGGCGACGAGCGCGCGCTGGGCGTCGCAGAGCACGTGGAAGAGCAGGTCGGCGACGAGCCAGCCGCGGCACCGGGTGGGCCGTTGCAGACCGGCGTCGTCGAGCGGGGTGACCACGGCCGTGATGCCGTCGTACGCCTGGGCCAGCGCCTCGTGCTGCCGGATCGGGCTCATGCCGAGCAGCCTGCCACGGTGTGGCAGGTGCGGCACGCCGACGAGCGCGCCGGGTCGACGCGGTGCACCGGCCCGGCGTGCGTGTTGTCGGCGGTCAGTCGAACAGTTCGCCGAGGAAGCCGTGCTTCTTCTTCCGGCGGTAGTGGCCGTGGTAGCCGTAGTGCTGCTGCTGGCTGTGGCCGTACGCGGGCTGCGCGTAGCCGTGGCCGGGCGGCGGCGGAGGGGGC
>NZ_RCVK01000213.1:0-16736 GCF_003667485.1 Micromonospora sp. BL1 | reverse complement strand
GACAGGCGGGTCGGTCCGGGCAGGAGGGACTGGGTGTCTCGGGATTCGGGAGGGGGTTTCGGGGTGGTGACGGGTGATGGCTGCCATTTCTTGCGCAAGGAATGCTTGACTCTTGCAGTGCAATGGCGGCATTCTGCTCAGACACCCTGCGCCGCACCAGAAGCCGCCACAGAACGGGATCGACAGCGATGACCTCCGCCCCCAGCACCACCCCACGCACCGCCGGCGACGACTGGTGGCGGTCCGCTGTCGTCTACCAGGTGTACGTCCGCAGCTTCGCCGACGCGAACTCCGACGGCGTGGGTGACCTCCAGGGCATCCGGCAGCGCCTGCCCTACCTGCGCGATCTCGGCGTGGACGCGCTCTGGCTGACGCCGTTCTACACCTCGCCGCAGGTCGACGCCGGCTACGACGTGGCCGACTACCGCGACGTCGACCCGCTGTTCGGCAACCTGACCGACTTCGACGAGATGATCACCGACGCGCACGCGCTCGGCCTGCGGATCATCGTCGACATGGTGCCGAACCACACCTCCAGCGCGCACCCGTGGTTCGCCGCCGCGCTCGCCGCCGGGCCGGGCTCTCCGGAGCGCGAGCGCTACCTGTTCGCCGACGGCAAGGGCGAGCAGGGTGAGCTGCCGCCGAACGACTGGGAGAGCATCTTCGGCGGCCCGGCGTGGACGCGCGTGGTCGACGGCCAGTGGTACCTGCACCTGTTCGACCCGGCGCAGCCCGACCTGAACTGGCGCCACCCGGAGGTGCGGGCCGAGTTCGAGGACGTGCTGCGCTTCTGGCTGGACCGGGGCGTGGACGGCTTCCGGATCGACGTGGCGCACGGGATGATCAAGGCCGAGGGCCTGCCGGACGTCGGCTTCAACTCGATGACCACCGGCCAGCGCCAGTCCGAGCTGCTGGGCAAGGGCCGGCTGCCGTACTTCGACCAGGACGAGGTGCACGACATCTACCGCGCCTGGCGGCCGATCCTGGACAGCTACCCGGGCGGCCGGATGGCCGTCGCCGAGGCATGGGCCGAGACGCCGCAGCGGCTGGCCCGCTACATCGGCCCGGACGAGCTGCACCAGGCGTTCAGCTTCGACTTCCTCGACGCCACCTGGTCGGCCGACTCGTTCCGCAAGGTGATCGACACGGCGCTGGCCGAGTCCACGATCGTGGGCGCGCCGACCACCTGGGTGCTCTCCAACCACGACCGGCAGCGGCATGTCACCCGGTACGGCGACGGCGAGGTCGGCCTGCGCCGCGCCCGCGCCGCCGCGCTGCTGATGTTCGCGCTGCCCGGCTGCGCCTACGTCTACCAGGGCGAGGAACTGGGTCTGCCGGAGGTGCTGGACCTCCCCGACGAGCTGCGTCAGGACCCCGCGTTCCGGCGTACCGGGGAGAGCCGGGACGGCTGCCGCGTGCCGATCCCGTGGGGCGGCGAGCTGCCCCCGTACGGCTTCGGGCCGGGCGGCAGCGAGCTGAGCTGGCTGCCGGCGCCGGCGACCTGGCGGTCGCTGTCGGTGGCCGCCCAGACCGGGGTGCCCGGCTCGACGCTGGAGCTGTACCGGACCGCGCTGCGCATCCGGCACGAGCACCCGGCGCTGGCCGGCCTGGACGGCATCACCTGGCTGGAGACCGAGCCCGGTGTTCTGGCGTTCCGCCGCAGCGCCGGGGACGCCGAGGTGACCTGCGTGGTGAACATCAGCGGCGCCGACGTGACGGTGCGCGGCTACGGCCGCCCGCTAGTCGCCAGCGCCGGCCTCACCGAGCGGGGCGACGGGTACGTCCTGCCGGTGGACGCGGCTGCGTGGTTCGAACGGCGCTGAGCCGGGTAACCCGCCAACGACCTGGCCGTCCGTTGTGCCCCGCGCCGACGGGCGGCTGGGCTGCCGACCCCTTGTGGTGGGGGGTGAGGTGGCCCCGGCCCCTCGGGAGTGCGCTCCCGGGGGGCCGGCGTCCATCGGGGAGCGCGCGCGTCCTCAGCCGCCCTTGGCGGTGAGCAGCGCGGCGATCCGGGCGAACCCGGCCCGGATCTCCTCCCGGTCGGGCGCCTTCGCCGGCTCGGGCTCCGGCTCGCGTTCGGCGGCCAGTTCCAGCTCCTCGTCGATGACGTCCTCGAAGTCGCCGTAGAGGTCCGCCTGGTCGACCTGCGCCGCCTCGTCCTCGGCGGCGATCTGCGCGGCCGCGATCTCGCTGCGGATCTCCTCCGGCGTGAGCGCCGGCAGCAGCGGCTCCACCACCGCCATCAACTGCTCGTCGGCCACCACCGCCTCGGCCAGCGCCAGCGCGTGCGGTCGCTCGTACGGGCCGCAGACCACCGGCTCCCAGTCGTCCTCGGCGCCGAGCGGGCCGAACGTGATGATCCACGGCAGGCCCCGGATCGGGGAGTCGTCCGGCAGGTCCAGTGTCACGAGTGCGCCCACCGGCCCATCATGGTCGTCGCGTATCGGCCCGGGGAACGCAAACATCGGACTCTCCCCGCTTCGGGGACCACGCTCAGCCACGCGTACCGGCGTCCAGCGCCGCACGGACCAGGGCGACGGCCCGCTCCGGCGGGACGCCCAGGCGACGCGCCTGCTCGGCGTACTCGGCGGCGGCCCGGTGCAGCCGGTCGGTGGCGTCGTCCCGGCCGGGGGCGACCACCGTGCCGTGCCGGCCGCGCGTCTCGACCAGACCGGCGCCCTCCAGCTCCCGGTACGCCCGTGCCACGGTGTTCACCGCGAGCCCCAGGTCGGCGGCGAGCTGCCGCACCGCCGGAAGCCGGGTGCCCACCGGCAGCCGCCCGTCGCCGATGCGCGCGGCGAACTGCGCCCGCACCTGCTCGTACGGCGGCACCGCCGACTCGGCGTCGATCCGGATCCGCGCGCTCACCCCGCTCCCCCCGGTGTGCCCGGTTCGGTCTCCTCGTCGAGCACGTCCGCCTCCACGTCCACCTCCCGGGCCCCGCCCTCGGCCAGGTCCACCACCCGGCCGTACCGGCTGGTGGCGGCCAGCGCGGCGCCGAAGAGGACGAGCTGGTTGAGCAGGTAGAGGTAGAGCAGCAGGCCCACGGCGGTGGCGACCACCGTGTACGCGGGGTTCCGCTCGGTGCGTACCACGTAGTAGCGCCCCACGGTGTTGAGCAGGGTGATCCCGACGGCGATGGTCAGGATCGCCGGGCGCAGCCGGCGCCGGCTCATCCGCAGCCGGGGCACCGCCAGCAGCAGCGCGGCGGCGAGCACGGCGTTGACGAGCACGCTCAGCACCGCGCTGACGGTGGTCAGGCCCACCGAGCCGGTGCTGCGCAGCAGGAAGCGCAGCAGCGACTCCAGCGCGTCCACGGCGGCGACCGAGACGAACAGCAGCACGAAGACGGCGACCAGCACGCCCAGGTCGACCAGTCGTCGCACCACCAGGTTGCCGGGCTGCTGGTTGAAGCCGTACATCAGCCGCTGCGAGGACCGGATCGCCTCCACCCAGCCGATGCCGGTGAAGACCAGGATGACCAGGCCGACCACGCCGACAGTGCCGCTGCTCTCGGCGATCTGCGCCGGGTCGAGGAAGGGCAGGTTCTCCTCCAGGAAGTGCGCCGCGCCGCGGCTGACCTCCTCGTTGTCCCGCAGCACCGCGCCGAAGATCCAGTACGCGACGAGCGCGAGCGCGAACACGGCGAAGAAGCCGTAGTACGCGATGGCGGCGGCGAGCCGCCCGGCGAGCAGGTCGGCGTAGAGCGTCCCGGCCCGCCAGACGTGGTCGAAGACCGACGAGCGGCTCCGGGCCGCGTCGATGCGGCGCCCCACCGCCGCCTCGATCCGGCCGAAGACGTTCACCCCGTCATCCTCGCCGATCTCCGCCCGTGGCGGAGGGGCCCCGGCCGGTCGGATGTTCAGCTCCGGCCGCCGAGCCGGAAGTCGCGGCGGGGCTGCCACCGGGTCGCCCCGCTGTGCGAGAACAGCGTGAACGCGTCCACCTGGAACAACGCGGAGAAGTCGGCCAGATCCTCGTACGCCTTGTCGAGCACCTCGGGCGGCACGTCCTGCGCCACCGTGACGTGCGGGTGGTACGGGAAGCGCAGCTCGCGCCGCAGCTCGGGGGCCGAGTTGATCGCGGCGGCCAGCAGTTCGCACTCGCTGATCCCGGCCGCCACCGCCACGAACACCACCTGGGTGACCGGGCGGAACGTGCCGGTGCCGCGCAGGTGCAGCGTGAACGGCAGGTGCGCGGCGGCGACCCGGGCCAGGTGGTCCTCGACGGCGGGCAGCGCGCGTACCGGGATCTCGGTGGGCCCGAGGAGGGTGACGTGCGCGGGGACGGCGAGCGGGTCGCCGGCCTCGACCCGGCGGCGGGTGAGCATCCCGCCCCAGGGCTCGGGGACGTCGACCGCGATCCCGATCTGGATCGTGTCCGCGCCGCCCGGCGCCGTGTCACTGCCCGCCACGTCGCGCGCCACCCCTCCGGCCACCGGCTGCGTCACCCGTTCCCGCCCGTCCGGGCCGTTACTCGAACCGCACCGGCGGGAAGAAGCCGACCCGCTCGTACGCGTCCCGCAGCGTCCCGGCGGCCACCACCCGGGCCTTCTCCGCGCCCCGCACGAGCAGCTTGTCGAGCTGCGCCGGGTCGTTCAGGTAGGCGTTCGTGCGTTCCTGGATCGGCGTGACGAACTCCCGCACCACCTCGGCGAGGTCCTTCTTCAGGTCGCCGTAGCCCTTGCCGTCGTACGCGGCGACCAGGTCGTCGATGCTCCGGCCGGAGAGCGCGGAGTAGATCGTGAGCAGGTTGGTGATGCCCGGCTTGCCCTCGGCGTCGAAGACGATCTCGCGGCCGGTGTCGGTGACCGCCGAGCGGATCTTCTTGGCCGAGCGGGCCGGGTCCTCCAGCAGGTCGATGATGCCGGCCGGGGAGGACGACGACTTCGACATCTTGGCCGTCGGATCCTGGAGGTCGGTGATCTTCGCGGTGTCCTTCACGATGTGCGGGGAGGGCACGGTGAAGGTGCGGCCGAACAGCGAGTTGAACCGCTGCGCCAGGTCGCGGGAGAGCTCCAGGTGCTGCCGCTGGTCCTCGCCGACCGGCACCGCGTTCGCCTGGTAGAGCAGGATGTCGGCGGCCTGGAGGATCGGGTACGTGAACAGGCCGACGCTGGCCCGCTCGCTGCCCTGCTTCTGCGACTTGTCCTTGAACTGGGTCATCCGGCCGGCCTCGCCGAAGCCGGTGATGCAGCCGAGCACCCAGGCCAGTTGCGAGTGCTCGGGCACCTGCGACTGCACGAACAGCGTGCTGCGCTCCGGGTCCAGGCCGAGCGCGAACAGCTGCGCGGCGGCGACCCGGCTGCGGCGCTTGAGCACCAACGGGTCGTGCCCTGCGGTGATCGCGTGCAGGTCGACGACGCAGTAGTAGGCGTCGTGGCTGTCCTGCAACGCCACCCAGTGCCGCAGCGCGCCCAGGTAGTTGCCGAGGTGGAACGAGTCGGCCGTCGGCTGGATGCCGGAGAAGACGCGCGGGCGGGCGGGTACGTCGGACATGGCGGCAATTCTGTCAGCAAGCCCCGGCGTCCGTCATGACGGGCCGGTGGATCGGGCGGGTACGGGCGGAAGCGGACCGTTCACCTCACGTCGGGGCTCGGGCAGCCGTGCGGCGGAGACCGCCAGGCGGGACACCCGCCGGCCGTCGAGTGTGAGCACCCGCAGCAGCCAGCCGGCCGGATCGGCGGGCACCGATCCGTCGGCCGGATCGACGGCCACCGGCACCTCGTCGCCGGCCACCGGCAGCCGGCCCAGGGCGGCCATCACGAACCCGCCCACCGTCTCGTACGGCCCGGCGGGCAGCGGCACGCCGGTGCGCTCGGCGAAGTCGGTCAGGTTGAGCCGGCCGTCGACGACGGCGGGCAGGCCGGCGGGTTCCGGTTCGAGGGGGCCGTGCTCGTCGTCCCGGATCTCCCCGACCAGTTCCTCGACCAGGTCCTCGCAGGTGACGATGCCGGCGGTGCCGCCGTACTCGTCGACGACGACGGCCAGGTGGTGACCCTCCCGGCGCATCTCGGTGAGCGCCGCCAGCACGCGTTTGCTGTCCGGCAGGCGCTTGACCTCCCGGATCAGGTCGCCGACCAGCAGCGGCCGGTCCGATTCCGGGCGCAGCAGCACGTCCCGCAGGTGCACCATGCCGACCACGTCGTCGTGGGTGCCGTCGACCACCGGGTAGCGGGTGTGCGGGTCGGCCCGGACCAGCCGCTGGGCCTGCGCCAGCGGGAGCGCCGCGCTGAGGAAGACCACCTCGGTGCGGGGCACCATCACCTCGCGGACGAGCCGGGCGCCGGCGACCAGCACCTCGTCGATGATCCGCCGTTCGTCCGGGTCGAGCAGCGTGTTCGCCGCGACCAGGTCCCGCAGTTCGGCCTCGCTGATCCGTTCCCGGCCGGCGGTGGGGCTGGCCCCGAGCAGGGCGGTGACGAGGCGGGTGGCGCCGTCGGCGCCGCGCACCACGAGACGGGCCACGGTGCGGGCCAGCGGGCCGGGTTCGCGTCGGGGCCGCCCCGACGGTTTCCGCCGGGGCCCGGGACCACCACCCTCCCGCATGAGAAGGATGGTAGACAGCGGCCACCGCACGCTCGGCCCGATGTGCGAATCTGTTCAATCGTGAAGGATTATGATGGAATAGAGGCAGGCTCAACTCGACAGCCGTGACACAGCCCCCGGCCGTAGGGTGATCACGGGACGGCCGCCGCGGGACGCGGCCCAGGCAGGAGGACCGACGTGAAACTGCTCGTCACCGGCGGCGCCGGCTACATCGGCAGCGTGGTGACCCGGATGCTGCTCGACCACGGCCACCAGGTGACCGTGCTGGACGACCTGCGCACCGGTCACCGGGAGGCCCTCGCCCCCGACGCCACCCACGTCGAGCTGCCCGTGCACGAGGCCGCCCGGGTGCTCACCCCCGACGCCGGGTTCGACGGCGTGCTGCACTTCGCCGCCCTGATCGCCGCCGGCGAGTCGATGATCCGCCCCGAGCTGTACTGGCACACCAACACGGTCGGCTCGATCGCGCTCATCGACGCGGTCCGCGCCGCCCGGGTGCCGCGGATGGTCTTCTCCTCCACCGCCGCCGTCTACGGCAACCCCACCGAGCTGCCCATCCCGGAAACCGCCGTCAAGGCCCCCACCAGCACCTACGGCGCCACCAAGCTGGCCGTCGACATGGCGCTCACCTCCGAGGCGATCGCACACGACCTGGCCGCCGTCTCGCTGCGCTACTTCAACGTCGCCGGGGCGTACCTGCGCGACGGGCTGGCCATCGGCGAGCGGCACGACCCGGAGACCCACCTCATCCCGATCGCGCTCGACGTGGCCGCCGGGCGGCGGGAGAAGCTCCAGCTCTTCGGCGACGACTACCCCACAGTCGACGGCACCTGCGTACGCGACTACATCCACGTCGAGGACCTGGCCCGCGCCCACCTGCTCGCGCTGGACGCGGCCACCCCGGGCCGGCACCGGATCTACAACCTCGGCAACGGCAACGGCTTCACCAACCGCCAGGTGGTCGACGTGGTCCGCGAGGTCACCGGGCACCCGGTGCCGGTCGAGGTGGCCCCCCGCCGCGAGGGCGACCCGGCCGAACTGGTCGCGTCCTCCGCGCTGGCCCGCGACGAGCTGGGCTGGACGCCGGCCAAGCCGACCCTGCACGACATGGTCGGCGACGCCTGGGCGTTCTACCGGGAACACGTCACGGGCCAGCCCTCATGAACGTCGCCGACCGCGCCACGGCCGGCTTCCGGCAGCGGTACGGCACCGAGCCGGCGGGCCGCTGGGCGGCTCCCGGACGGGTCAACCTGATCGGCGAGCACACCGACTACAACGACGGCTTCGTGCTGCCCTTCGCGCTGCCGCTGCGTACCGTGGTCGCCGCCGCGCCCACCCCCGACGGACGCTGGACGGTCTGGTCGGAGCTGGACGACGAGCCGGTCGAGTTCGGCCCGGCGGAGGCCGACGAGCCCGGCCGGGTCGACGGCTGGGCCGCCTACGTGGCCGGGGTGGTGTGGGCGCTGCGCGCCGACGGCCACGACGTGCCGGGCGCGCGGCTCGCCGTCGCCTCCGACGTGCCGGTCGGCTCCGGGCTCTCCTCGTCGGCGGCGATCGAGTCGGCCGTGCTGGCCGCCCTGGTCGACCTCGGCGGGCTCGACCTGCCCGCCGGGCGGTGGCCGCGGCTCGCCCAGCGGGCCGAGAACGACTACGTCGGCGCGCCCACCGGGATCATGGACCAGTCCGCGGTGATCCGCGGCCGGGCCGGGCACGCGCTGTTCCTCGACTGCCGCACCGAGGAGATCGAGCAGATCCCGTTCGACCTGGACGGCGCCGGGCTGGCCGTGCTGGTGATCGACAGCCGGGCGCCGCACCGGCACGCGGACGGCGAGTACGCGGCCCGCCGCGAGAGCTGCGAGCGGGCCGCCGCGACACTCGGCGTGACCGCGCTGCGCGACGTGACGGTGGCCGGGCTCGACGCCGCGCTGGCCCGCCTCGACGACGACGAGACCCGCCGCCGGGTGCGGCACGTGGTGACCGAGAACCAGCGGGTCCTCGACACCGTCGCGCTGCTGCGCGCCGGCCGGGTCCGCGACACCGGTCCGCTGCTGACCGCCTCGCACGCCTCCATGCGCGACGACTTCGAGATCACCGTGCCGGAGATCGACACCGCGGTCGAGGCGGCGCTGTCCGCCGGGGCGTACGGCGCGCGGATGACCGGCGGCGGCTTCGGCGGCTGCGTGCTCGCCCTGGTCGACGCCGGCTCCGCCGACGCGGTGGCCGCCGCCGTCACCGACGCGTACGCCCGGAACGGCTTCACCGCCCCCGGCACGCTCACCGTCCTGCCGGCCGGCGGCGTCACCCGCCTGGACTGAACGCGAAAGGCCCCCGGCGCAGCGCCGGGGGCCTTCTCGTCACGTGCGTCAGCCGGCCTCGACGATCATGCCGGCGCCGACCGTACGGTTCGTCGACTCGTCGATGATCACGAAGCCGCCGGTGGTCCGGTTACGGCGGTACTCGTCGGCCAGCAGCGGAACAGTGGTCCGCAGCCGGACCCGGCCGATCTCGTTGAGCTTCAGCTCGGCGGCCGTCTCGTCGCGGTGCAGCGAGTTGATGTCCAGCCGGTAGTGCAGCCCGCGCACGATCGCCCGCGCCGAACGGGTCGTGTGCTTGATCGCGTACTTGCCGCCGACCTGCAACGGCCGGGTCTCGTCCATCCAGCAGACCATCGCCTCGATGTCCTGCACGGCCATCGGGGCGTTGTTCGGCCGGCAGATCATGTCGCCGCGGGAGATGTCCAGCTCGTCGGTCAGCCGGACCGTCACCGACATCGGCGGGAACGCCTCGTCCACCGGGCCGTCGGCCGTCTCCACCGCCGCGATCCGGCTGGTGAAGCCGGACGGCAGCACCATCACCTCGTCGCCCGGCTTGAGCACGCCCGAGGCCACCTGACCGGCGTAACCCCGGTAGTCGGTGACGGTGGTGGACTGCGGCCGGATCACGTACTGCACCGGGAACCGCACGTCGACCAGGTTGCGGTCCGAGGCGATGTGCACCCGCTCCAGGTGGTGCAGCAGCGACGGGCCCTCGTACCAGGGCATGTTCTCCGAGCGGGTGACGATGTTGTCGCCCTGCAGCGCGGAGACCGGCACCACAGTCAGGTCCGGTACGTCGAGCTTCGCGGCGAACGCGGTGAACTCGTCCGCGATCCGCTCGTAGACCTCCTGCGACCAGTCCACCAGATCCATCTTGTTCACGCACAGGACCAGGTGCGGCACCCGCAGCAGCGAGCAGAGGAACGCGTGCCGGCGGGACTGCTCCACCAGGCCCTTGCGCGCGTCCACCAGGATCAGCGCCAGGTCGGCGGTGGAGGCGCCGGTGACCATGTTCCGGGTGTACTGGATGTGCCCCGGGGTGTCGGCGATGATGAACTTCCGCCGCGGCGTGGCGAAGTAGCGGTACGCCACGTCGATGGTGATGCCCTGCTCCCGCTCGGCGCGCAGGCCGTCGGTGAGCAGCGCCAGGTTGGTGTACTCGTCGCCCCGGGCGGCGCTGACCGCCTCGACGGCGGCGAGCTGGTCGCTGAACAGCGACTTGGTGTCGTAGAGCAGACGGCCGATCAGCGTCGACTTGCCGTCGTCGACGCTGCCCGCGGTGGCGAACCGCAGCAGGTCCATCGGCCGGGCGGTCTCGCTCTCAGCCGGGGCCAGGGTCTCGACGCTCATCAGAAGTAGCCCTCTCGCTTGCGGTCCTCCATGGCGGCCTCGCTGACCCGGTCGTCACCGCGGGTCGCGCCGCGCTCGGTGATCCGCGTGGCGGCCACCTCCTCGATCACCTTCTCCACCGTGTCGGCGTCCGAGCTGACCGCCGCGGTGCAGGAGGCGTCACCCACGGTCCGGTACCGCACCTGGGCCTTGAACGGCTGCTCACCGGCGCGGGCCCGGAAGAACTCGTTGACCGCGTAGAGCATCCCGTCGCGCTCGATCACCTCGCGCTCGTGCGCGTAGTAGATCGACGGCAGCGGGATCTGCTCCCGCGCGATGTAGTGCCAGACGTCCAGCTCGGTCCAGTTCGACAGCGGGAACACCCGGATCGACTCGCCCGGGTGGTGCCGGCCGTTGTAGAGCGCCCACAGCTCCGGACGCTGGTTCTTCGGATCCCACTGGCCGAACTCGTCGCGGAAGCTGAACACCCGCTCCTTGGCCCGCGCCTTCTCCTCGTCGCGCCGGGCGCCGCCGAACAACGCGTCGAAGCGGTGCTTCTCCACCGCCTCCAGCAGCACCGGCGTCTGGATCCGGTTGCGCATGCCGTCGGCGGACTCGCGGACCAGGCCCTTGTTCAGCGCCTCCGGCACGCTCGCCACGATGAGCTGCAGGCCCAGCTCGGCCACCCGCCGGTCGCGGTAGTCGAGCACCTCGGGGAAGTTGTGCCCGGTGTCCACGTGCATCACCGGGAAGGGGATGTTGGCCGGCGCGAACGCCTTCTGGGCCAACCGGAGCATCACGATCGAGTCCTTGCCGCCGGAGAACAGCAGCACCGGCCGTTCCATCTCGGCGACGACCTCGCGCATCACGAAGATGCTCTCCGCCTCGAGCGCGTCGAGGTGCGACACCTGGTACGCGGCGGGGGACGTCATGACACGAACTCGATTCGCACGGATCCGTACATCGGATTCCAGACCTTTCAGGTCGGACTCGTGAAGAAGAACGCTCAGGTTACCCGGAATGCCGCTGCAACGCTGCAAGCAACCGACTCGCGAGATCCTTGCGGCAGACCAGCAGATCCGGTAGGCGCGGGTCGGCCCCGTTGTATTTCAGCGCAGAACCGTCGATCCGGGAAGCATGCAGACCGGTGGCCGTCGCCACAGCGACCGGAGCGGCCGAATCCCACTCGTACTGACCGCCCGCGTGGATGTACGCGTCGACCTCACCGGTCACCACGGCGGCGATCTTCGCGCCCGCCGAGCCCATCGGAACCAGATGAGCGCCGACGTCCTCTGCCAGGTCGGTCAGGAAAACCGGCGGACGGCTACGGCTGGCCGCCAACCGGATGACCCGCGCGCCGCCCCCGATGGCCGCCTCCACAGTCATCGGCGGGTACGCCGGCGGGTGGTCCGTGCCGAGCACCCGGTGCTGGGCCGGCAGGGCCACCGCGCCCGCCACCAGACCGTGCGGCGTCGACGCGTTGCGCGACCAGAGCGCCACGTGCACCGCCCAGTCCGCGCGCCCCTCCTCCGCGTACTCCCGGGTGCCGTCCAGCGGGTCGACGATCCAGACCCGGTCCGCGGTCAGACGCGGCAGCGCCTCGTCGGTCACCTCCGCCGTCCAGGCCAGCCGCGAACCCTCGTCCTCCTCCGACAGCACCGCGTCCGCCGGCCGCCACTTCGCCAGCTCGGTGCGGATCAGGTCGTGCGAGACCTTGTCACCGGCCGACCGGAGCGCGCCCGCGTCGGCGAAGCCCATCTCCGCGCGCAGGGCCGTCAGCGCCTGACCGGCCCGGGACGCCAGCCACCGGGCGAACCCGCCGTCGATCATCGGAGGACTGCCCATGATGCTCCCGTCACCCGCCTTCGCTCCCGCCGCCCGAGGCTACCGGCCGCGCTCCGCCCCGCCGGTCAACCCCCGTGGTACAGGTTCTGCGTCGGCTCCACGCCCTTGAGAACCACGGACTCCACCACGTCCGCCGCGCGGTCCACCAGGAACTCCAGCTCCTTGCGCTCCGCCGAGGAGAAATCCGAGAGTACGTAGTCGGCCGGGTCCTGCCGGCCCGGCGGCCGGCCGATGCCGAACCGCACCCGCACGTACTCCTTGGTGCCGAGCGACTTCGACATCGACCGCAGGCCGTTGTGCCCGCCCTCGCCGCCGCCGCACTTCACCCGCACCTGCCCGTACGGGATGTCCAGCTCGTCGTGCACCGCGATCACCTGCGCCGGCGGGATCTTGTGGAACTGCGCCAGCCCGGCCACCGGACCACCGGAGAGGTTCATGTACGTCAACGGCTTCAGCAGCACCAGCTTCGGACCGCCGAACCCCAGCCGCCCCTCGGCGGCCTCGGCCATCGCGCGCTTGTGCCGCCCGAACTTCGCGCCCACCCGGGCCGCCAGCAGGTCCGCCACCATGAACCCGACGTTGTGCCGGTTGTTCGCGTACTCCCGGCCGGGGTTGCCCAGGCCGACCACCAGCCACGGCCCCGCCTCGTCCGTCACCCGACGCCCCTTCCCGCTCGCTCGCCCGACCAGTCCCGATACGCCGACAGGCGCCCCCGGGAACCGGGGACGCCTGTCGCACAGCCTTGCGGACCGGTCAGGCCTCGGTCTTCGCCTCGGCCGGGGCCTCCTCGCCCTCGGCGGCCGGAGCGCCCTCGGCACCCTCGGCGGTCTCCTCGCCGACCTCGGCCTCGGCCTCCTCGGTGGCCTCCTCGACCTCGGGGAGGGTGGCCTCGAGCTGCTCGGCGGTCGGAGCGGCGGTCACCGAGGCGACAGCGGTCTCCTCGTCGGTGGCCAGCTCGACGCCGGACGGCAGCTCGACGTCGGCGGCGGTGATCGTGGTGCCCGGCTCGGCGCCCTCGATCGACGCCTCCAGGTGGTCCGGCACCTTGGTCGCGTCGGCGGTCACCGACAGCGTGTCGTGGTCGTGCACGATCAGGGTGTCCTTCGCGGCCTCACCGGTCAGCTGGACCGGGACCTCGACGGTGACCTTCTCGCCCCGGCGGACCAGCAGCAGGTCCACGTGCTCGAAGGTGTCCTTGATCGGGTCACGCTGGATCGCCTTCGGCAGCGCCAGCACCTGGGTGCCGTCGCTGACCTCGATCGCGAAGAGCTGGTTCGCGCCGCCCTTACGGATCGCGGCGGCGAACTCCCGCGCCGGAAGCGCGATGTGCTTGGGCTTCTCGCCGTGGCCGTACAGCACGGCGGGCACCTTGCCGGCCCGGCGGGTACGACGGGCACCACCCTTGCCGAACTCGGTACGGGGCTCGGCGCTGATCTTTACCTCGGACACGGGGAAACTCCTGATGCTTCGCTGCGGCGGCTTGTCGTCTGGCGGTGCTGGGGCGAGGGGCTCGCTGGGGCTAGGGTCATGAACGACCGCCCGGAGCACCGCGTCGATGACGGCGCCTCCGTGCGGTGCTTGTCAGCAGCCCGCCGGGCACCCTCGCCGTGGCAACCGCACCAGTCTACCCGAGGGAATTCCCGGCTCTCCGGCAGTCCCCCATATCACCGCCCGGCCGCTTGCGCAGGGCATCGGCCCGGTCGCCGGAGACACCCCGGCGACCGGACCGGCGCGCTCAGCTCAGGCCACCGAACAGGGTGGTCACCGACCCGTCGTCGAAGACCTCCCGGATCGCCCGGGCCAGCAGCGGGGCGATCGACAGCACGGTCAGCTTGTCCAGCTGCTTCTCCGACGGCAGCGGCAGCGTGTTCGTCACCACGACCTCGCTGATCGGGCTGTTCTTCAGCCGCTCCGTCGCCGGGTCGGACAGCAGCGCGTGGGTCGAGGCGACCACGATCTCCGCCGCGCCCTGCTCCTTGAGGATGTCCGCCGCCTTGGTGATCGTGCCACCGGTGTCGATCATGTCGTCCACGATCAGGCACACCCGGCCCTCGACCTCACCGACGACCCGGTTCGCCACCACCTGGTTCGGCTTGAGCGGATCGCGGGTCTTGTGGATGAACGCCAGCGGACAGCCGCCCAGCCGGTCGGTCCAGCGCTCGGCCACGCGTACCCGGCCCGAATCCGGCGCGACCACGGTCATCGGCCGGCCCGCGTACTTGTGCTCCACGTACTCGGCCAGCACGTCCATCGCGAACAGGTGGTCCACCGGGCCGTCGAAGAAACCCTGGATCTGCGCGGTGTGCAGGTCCACGGTCAGGATCCGGTTCGCACCGGCGGTCTTCAGCAGGTCGGCGATCAGCCGCGCCGAGATCGGCTCCCGGCCGCGGTGCTTCTTGTCCTGCCGCGAGTACGGGTAGAACGGCAGCACCACTGTGATCCGCTTGGCCGAGCCGCGCTTCAGCGCGTCGACCATGATCAGGGTCTCCATGACCCAGGTGTTCACGCCGTGCGTCACGGACTGCACCACGAAGGCGTCCGAACCACGGACCGAATCCTTGTACCGTACGAAGATCTCGCCGTTGGCGAAGTCGTACGCGTCGGCCGGCGTCGGCGCGACGCCGAGCACCTCACCGATCTCCTTGGCCAGCTCCGGAAAACCCCTCCCGGAGAAGAGCATCAGGCTCTTGCGGTTTTCGGCGACGATGCTGCCCATGGGCCCGTCTGCTCCCGTATGTCGGTGGTACCCGGCGGCGGTGGGCCGGGGACTGTTCGGTTGCAGTATGCCCCCGGTTCAGCGATCCACCCACGGCCCGGCGGCCGCCGTGGAGTCAGTCACCTTCGCTTGCGGCGCCGCCCGTGTCCGACGCACCCTCACCGGCCCGCCGCGCCGCCTCCGCGGCGTCCGTGCCGGCCCGCTTGCGCAGCACCCAGCCCTCCACGTTGCGCTGCTGACCCCGCGCCACCGCCATCGCACCCGGCGGCACGTCCCCGGTGATCACCGAACCCGCAGCGGTGTACGCCCCGTCGCCCACCCGCACCGGCGCCACGAACATGTTGTCCGCCCCGGTACGCGCGTGACTGCCGATGGTGGTGTGGTGCTTGCGTACCCCGTCGTAGTTGACGAAGACGGTCGCCGCGCCGATGTTGCTGTGCTCGCCGATCGTCGCGTCCCCCACGTACGACAGGTGCGGCACCTTCGACCCGTCACCGATCGACGCCTTCTTGGTCTCCACGAACGTGCCGACCTTCGCCTTGCGGCCCAGCCGCGACTCCGGCCGCAGGTACGCGTACGGGCCGACGCTCGCCTGCGGTCCCACCTCGGCGCCGAGCGCGTGGCTGCGCACGATGCTCGCGCCCGCGCCCACCGCCGTGTCCACGAGCGTGGTGTCCGGGCCGACGAGCGCGCCCTCGCCGACCGTCGTGGCGCCCTGGAGCTGGGTGTTCTGGTCGATCACCGCGTCCCGCTCGACGGTCACCGTCACGTCGATCCAGGTGGTGTGGGGGTCGAGGATGCTGACCCCGGTCCGCATCCAGCCCTCGTTCACCCGGTCCCGCAGCAGGCGGCGCAGCGCGGCCAGCTCGACCCGGTCGTTGCAGCCGAGCGTCTCCACGTGGTCGGCGGCGCAGTGCACAGCCACCGGCTCACCGGCGTCGCGCAGCAGCGCGAAGACGTCGGTCAGGTACTCCTCGCCCTGGTCGTTGTCGGTGGAGAGCTTGCCCAGCGCCTCCCGCAGTCGAGCCGCGTCGAACGCGTAGATGCCCGCGTTGATCTCCCGCAGCGCGCGCTGCTGCGGGGTGGCGTCGCGCTCCTCGACGATCTGCTCCAGCCGCCCCTGCACGTCCCGCACGATCCGGCCCAGGCCGGTCGGGTCGGGCACCTCGGCGGCGAGCACCGTCGCCGCGGCGGCGGCGTCCTCGTGCGCCTCGACGATCGCCTGGACCGTGTCCGGCCGCAGCAGCGGCACGTCCCCGTTGATCACCACGACGGTGCCGGTGGCGTCCGGCACCGCGTCCAGCGCGATGCGGACCGCGTGCCCGGTGCCGAGCTGGCGCTCCTGGAGCACCGGCGTGGCACCCGGGGCCACCTCGGTCAGGTGCTCCCGGACCTGGTCGGCGCCGTGGCCGACCACGACCACGGTGCGGTCCGCGCCCAGCGGGCCGGCCGCGGCGAGGACGTGACCGAGCAGGGTACGGCCGAGCAGCGGGTGCAGCACCTTGGGCAGGGACGACTTCATCCGCTTGCCCTCACCGGCGGCGAGCACGACAACGGTGCGGAGGTGGGGCTGGGACACGACGTGGCTCCCGTCGGGACGGCGACAGTCTCGCGGTCATGCTAACCACGCGACGGAGGGCAAACAGCGGAAGCTCCCGGGAGAGGATTCGAACCCCTATAATCAGGACCAAAACCTGACGTCCTGCCATTAGACGACCCGGGATGGTCGAAAACGGGCAAATAGTAATCCGCCCGCCGGCTGCCTACACCTTACCGGTCACAAGGTGGATCTTCATTGCTCATTCCTTTCATGATCCCCTCGATCCTCCAGTAGAGCCGGACCCCGCCCACGACGTGCACGGTCAGGCAGCCGCGGTAGTCCACACCTACGTTTTTTCGCCTGGTCAACGGCCGATGCCTCTTGATCGTGGTGGGCTGGAAGCTCTCCGCCGGCACGCCCACCCGCGCCGCCCACCACCGCAC
>NZ_RCVK01000202.1:0-60612 GCF_003667485.1 Micromonospora sp. BL1 | reverse complement strand
GGCGGGTGACACGTCGTGCGCAGGGCCGTCGGCGTGTCCTCGACGTGCACACCCCGGCCGGTCGGCGGTCCGCTTCTGCGAGGACGGAACCGCACAGTGCCCGACACCATCACGCTCACCGGCCGACCACCGTCGGCCTCGCACCTGACCCTGTCGCAGATCATGGACCAGCACCACACCAACCTGATGGGCACGGTCCACGGCGGGCGCATCCTCAACCTGATCGACTCCGTCGCCGGCGTGGTCGCCGCCCGCCACTCCGACGGACCGGCCGTCACCGCCGCCATCGACGAGACCGCGTTCCTGCGCGCGGTACGCGTCGGGGACGTGGTCCACGTGGACGCCCGGATCACCTGGGCCGGCCGCAGCTCGATGGAGGTGGCGGTGAAGGTCAGCGCGGACCGGTGGGACCGCGCGGTGCCGCCGGTCGACGTGGCCACCGCGCACCTGGTGATGGTGGCGATCGACGACGACGGGCAGCCCCGGCCGGTGCCGCCGCTGCGCGCCGAGACCGACGGTGACCGGCGGCGTTACCGGGAGGCGCAGATCCGGCGCGAACACCGGCTGGCGCTGCGCCGGGCGCTGCTCGACGGCGCCGGGGAGGGCTGAGCGGTGCTCGGACTGTCGGCGGCCACGCTCGCCGGTTACCTGGCCGCGATCGTGGTGCTCATGCTCACCCCGGGGCCGGACATGATGTTCGTGCTCGCGAACGCCACCCGGTACGGTCCGCGGGCCGGCGCGGTGGCCGCGCTCGGGGTCGCCGCCGGGGAGGCGGTGCACGTCGCCGCCGTGGTGGCCGGGCTCGCCACCGTCATCGCCGCGTCCCCGGTGCTGTTCACCGCGATCCGGTGGGCCGGTGCGGCGTACCTGATCGTGCTGGGCCTGCGGGCGCTGCGCGGCACGGGCCGGCGCGCCCCGGCGGACCGGCCGGACGGCGGCGCCGGGCGGGCGTTCCGGCGCGGGCTGCTGACGAACCTGCTCAACCCGAAGATGATCCTGTTCAGCGTGGCGTTCCTGCCGCAGTTCGTCCGGCCCGAGGCGGGCCCGGTGGCGGCGCAACTGGTGCTGCTCGGTGCGATGTTCGTCGCGGTGCAGCTCACCGTGGACCTGGCGCTCGGGGTGGGCGCCGGGCGGTTCGCCGGCCGGTGGGGCGACAGCCGCTGGTCGCGGCGCATCGACCGGCTCTGCGCTGTCGCCTTCGTCGCGCTCGGCGTCCGGCTGGCCGCCGGCTGAGACGCGTCGGGGCTCGGCGATGCCCGGGCCGGTTGATCGACTCCATCACGCCGGGGTGGCGGCATCAGAAGTGCTCCGACCCCGCCGCCTCGGCGAACTGGCGATGATCATCAGGCCGTTCCCGGTTCGACGCCGGCGGACGCTCGCGGTCCAGGTGCAGGCGTAGCAGCACCCAGCCCAGTGACACGCCGCCGATGAACACGTACGCGGGCTGGGTGCCGAACGTGTCCCAGCAGGTGTGCAGCGTGACGGCGGCGGCGAAGGTGAGCAGGAACGCCGCCAGTCTGCGGCCGCCGGGCGCGGCGGCGAACGTGAACAGCGCGGCGGCGGTCAGCCCGGTCCACGCCAGGTGCGCGGCGGGCGCGGTGAGACCGCGTACCAGCAGCGTCCGCTCGACCGCGCCGAGGTTGCCCTCCGACCCGACGAACGCGGCGAACGCGTAGCCCATGGTCTCCAGCGCGGCGAACCCGGCGCCGGAGGCCACGCCGATCACCAGCCCCTGCGCCGGGGACGGGTGCCGCCGCCACAGCAGGAGGATGCCGGCCGGCACGATCAGCTTGGCGGTCTCCTCGGCCAGGCCGACGAGCGCCATCGGCAGGACGCCGAGGCGGTGCAGCGTGCCGTACTCCAGCCAGCCGGCGGCGACCACGCCGATCACACCGCCGAGGAGCGCGGCGACGCCGACGACGGAGCCGGGGACCGGGCGGCGGGCCGGCCGTCCCTGGGCGAAGGCCAGGAACGTGGCGGGTGCGACGGACGCGCCGAGCACGATCAGCGCCGGTACGAACGTGACGGTCCCGGTGCCGGCGAGTGTCTCCAGCACCAGCAGGTGGAGCCCGACGCCGACGAGCAGGACCGCCACCCACGCCCAGCGGCGCCCGGTATTCCCCATACCGCCGAGTATCGCGCCCGCCGGGCCGCGCCCGAATCGGGGGTGGGCACTGTGGACGGTGAGATCATTCCGACACGCCGACACGACATCTGGTGTTGCACGCAAGCCCTCACCGCCATATATGGTGGTGCCGCAGCTGGTTCGGCCGAGCCCTTCGGGGCGGGGCCGAGGCAAGAGGGAACCCGGTGGGAGTCCGGGACTGCCCCGCAGCGGTGAGTGGGAACGACAGCCGTCAACAGCACTGGGCCACCGGCCTGGGAAGCGACGGCCGGTAGGCGACCGGCGACCCCGGTCGGGCCCGCGAGTCCGAAGACCTGCCAGCGCGCCGTGCGCCTCCGGCGTACGGCGGTCGGAGGTCGCGCGGGACGACCGACGCCAGCAGCCGGGCCGGCCGTGCCGCGCCCGTTGGCGTCTCCCGCCGTCTCCAGACGGTGACAGCGAGGAGAGGTCATGACTGTCGTACAGGAGAGTCCCCCGTCCGGGAGCGCCGGGCCCGAGGCCCGCCGCCCGGCCATGCGGGTACGCAAGCGGGACGGCGACACCGAGCCGGTGGACGTCAACAAGATCGTCCGGGCGGTCGAGCGCTGGGTCGCCGACCTGGACGAGGTGGACCCGCTGCGGGTGGCCACCAAGACGATCAGCGGGCTCTACGACGGGGCGACCACCGCCGAGCTGGACCGGTTGTCGATCCAGACCGCGGCGGAGCTGATCGGCGAGGAGCCGCAGTACTCGAAGCTGGCGGCGCGGCTGCTCGCCGCGTACGTGGACAAGGAGGTCCGCGGCCAGGGCGTGGCGAGCTTCAGCCAGTCGATCGCGTACGCGCACGGGCTGGGCCTGATCGGCGACGAGACGGCCGCGTTCGTGGCCCGGCACGCCCGCAAGCTCGACGACGCCGTGGACCCGGACGGCGACCTGCGGTTCGAGTACTTCGGACTGCGCACGGTGGCCGACCGCTACCTGCTGCGGCACCCCCAGACCCGGCTGGTGGTGGAGACGCCGCAGTACTGGCTGCTGCGGGTGGCCTGCGGGCTGTCCCGCACCCCCGGCGAGGCGGTCGGGTTCTACCGGCTGATGTCCAGTCTGGCCTACCTGCCCAGCTCCCCCACGCTGTTCAACTCCGGCACCCGGCACACCCAGATGTCGTCGTGCTTCCTGGTCGACTCGCCGCGCGACGAGCTGGACTCGATCTACGAGCGGTACCACCAGGTGGCGAAGCTGTCGAAGTTCTCCGGCGGCATCGGCATCGCCTGGTCGCGGGTGCGTGGCCGGGGCGCGCTGATCCGGGGCACCAACGGCCGGTCCAACGGCATCGTGCCG
Organism: Micromonospora sp. BL1; assembly: GCF_003667485.1. NCBI lineage: Bacteria > Bacillati > Actinomycetota > Actinomycetes > Micromonosporales > Micromonosporaceae > Micromonospora > Micromonospora sp. BL1. The sequence goes on along the minus strand of NZ_RCVK01000202.1, from coordinate 57,170 downwards.
TTCCTCAAGACACTCGACGCCGGGGTGGCCGCGGTCAACCAGGGCGGCCGGCGCAAGGGCGCGGCCTGCGTCTACCTGGAGCCGTGGCACCCGGACGTGGAGGAGTTCCTGGAGCTGCGGGACAACACCGGCGAGGAGTCGCGGCGTACGCACAACCTCAACCTGGCCAACTGGATCCCGGACGAGTTCATGCGCCGGGTCGAGGCCGACGGCGAGTGGTCGCTCGTCGACCCGTCGGACGCCCCGGAGCTGCCCGACCTGTACGGCGAGGCGTTCGACGCCGCGTACCGGGCGGCCGAGAAGAACGCGGTCCGCACGGTGCGGGCCCGGGACCTGTACGGGCGGATGATGCGCACGCTCGCGCAGACCGGCAACGGCTGGATGACGTTCAAGGACGCCGCGAACCGGCTGTCCAACCAGACCGGTGAGCCGGGCAACGTGATCCACCTGTCCAACCTGTGCACCGAGATCCTGGAGGTGAACGACGACACCGAGACCGCCGTGTGCAACCTCGGCTCGGTGAACCTCGGCGCCCACGTCACCGCCGACGGCGTGGACTGGGAGCGGCTGCGCGCCACGGTACGCACGGCTGTGCTCTTCCTCGACCGGGTGATCGACATCAACTACTACCCGGCCGAGCAGGCGGCGGCGTCGAACCCGCGCTGGCGGCCGGTCGGGCTCGGGCTGATGGGCTTGCAGGACGCGTTCTTCACGCTGCGCCTGCCGTTCGACTCGGCCCAGGCCCGGGAGCTGTCCACCCGCGTGCAGGAGGAGATCCTGCTGACCGCGCTGGAGACCTCCGCCGGGCTGGCCGAGCAGTTCGGCCCGCATCCGGCGTACCCGCAGACCCGGGCCGCCAAGGGTGACCTGCACCCGGACCTGTGGGGCGCGGAGCCGGCGCAGACGCAGCGGTGGGCGGCGCTGCGCGAACGGATCGCCGCCCACGGGCTGCGCAACTCGCTGCTGGTGGCGATCGCGCCGACCGCCACCATCGCCTCCATCGCCGGCTGCTACGAGTGCGTCGAGCCGCAGGTGTCCAACCTGTTCAAGCGCGAGACCATGTCCGGGGAATTCCTCCAGGTCAACACGTACCTGGTGCGGGAGCTGAAGGCGCGCGGGCTGTGGACGCCGCAGGTCCGCGACCGGATCAAGCGGGCCGAGGGCTCGGTGCAGGACATCACCGAGCTGCCCGCGCCGGTGCGGGAGCTGTTCCGCACCGGCTGGGAGCTGCCGCAGCGGGCGCTGATCGACCTGGCCGCCGCGCGGGCGCCCTTCGTCGACCAGTCCCAGTCGCTGAACCTGTTCCTGAGCGCGCCGACCATCGGCAAGCTCTCCTCGATGTACCTGTACGCCTGGAAGGCCGGGCTGAAGACCACCTACTACCTGCGTTCCCGTCCCGCCACCCGCATCCAGCAGGCCACCGTCGCGCCGGTGCTCGCCCCGGTCTCCGGCGTGGTCTCCGCCGTGAGCGACGACGAGGCGCTGGCCTGTTCCCTGGAGAACCCCGAGAGCTGCGAGGCATGCCAGTGACCACCACCGCACCGACCCGGCACATGCTGCTCGACCCCGGCATGGACCTGACCCTGCGGCCGATGCGCTACCCGCGCTTCTTCGACCGGTTCAAGGACGCCATCAAGAACACCTGGACGGTCGAGGAGGTCGACCTGCACGGAGACCTCGCCGACCTGGCGAAGCTGTCCCCCGCCGAACGGCACCTGGTGTCGCGGCTGGTGGCGTTCTTCGCCACCGGCGACACCATCGTCGCCAACAACCTGGTGCTCAACCTCTACCAGCACGTCAACTCCCCCGAGGGCCGGCTCTACCTGTCCCGGCAGCTCTTCGAGGAGGCGGTGCACGTCCAGTTCTACCTGAACCTGCTGGACACGTACGTGCCGGACGAGAAGGAACGCTTCGCCGCATTCGCCGCGGTGGAGAACATCCCGTCGATCGCCCGCAAGGCCGAGTTCTGCTTCCGGTGGATCGACTCGATCTTCGAGCTGCGGGAACTGCGGACCCGCGCGGACCGGCGGGCGTTCCTGCTCAACCTGATCTGCTTCGCCGCGTGCATCGAAGGGCTGTTCTTCTACGGCGCGTTCGCCTACGTCTACTTCCTGCGGTCCCGGGGCCTGCTCAACGGGCTGGCCTCCGGCACCAACTGGGTGTTCCGGGACGAGTCGATGCACATGGCGTTCGCCTTCGACGTGGTGGAGACCGTACGCGCCGAGGAGCCGGACCTGTTCGACGGCGAGATGGAGCGGCAGGTCCGGGAGATGCTGGCCGAGGCGGTGGAGTGCGAGGTGAGCTTCGCCGAGGACCTGCTCGGGCAGGGCGTGCCCGGCATGTCCCTGGCCGACATGCGCGAGTACCTCCAGCACGTGGCCGACCGGCGCCTCGCCGTGCTCGGCATCGCCCCGATGTACGGCAGCGGCAACCCGTTCGCGTTCATGGAGCTGCAGGACGTGCAGGAGCTGTCCAACTTCTTCGAACGCCGGGTGTCGGCGTACCAGGTCGGGGTGACCGGCTCGGTCACCTTCGACGACGACTTCTGACCGCCGCCCCCGCCCCGGCCGTCACGGCCGGGGCGGGACCGGGCTCTCGCCGGGCAGCGCCGTCGCCCGGACCCGCCCGATCAACGCCACCACGGCGACCGCCATCACGGCCACCACCACGAACGCGCTGCGCAGGTCCAGCGCACCGGCGAGCAGGCCGATCACCGGCGCCGCCAGCAACGCGCCCGGCCACTGGCCCATCGCCACCACCGAGACGCCCTCACCCGAGGTGAGGCCGGGCTGCTCGCCGGCGAAGCCGAGCACCGTCGGGGTCACGCACGCCAGGCCGAAGCCGAGCAGTCCGAAGCCGGCCATCACCGCGGCCGGATGGGGGTACGCCACCGGCAGCGCCACGCCGGCGGTGGCGACGAGCGCGGACAGCCGGACGAAGCGGATCCGCCCGAACCGGCCGGCCAGCCGGTCGCCGAACAGCCGGGCCACGGTAGCGGCCAGCGACAGGCAGGTGTACGTGGCCGCGGCCAGCACCGCGGCGGCGCCGGCCACCTCGGTCGCGTACAGCGCGCTCCACTGTGCGCCGGCCATCTCGATGAACGAGGCGAGGAACGCGATCACCGCGAGCAGCAGCAGCTGCGGGGTGAACCGGTCGCGCAGCCGTCGCCGTTCCTCGCCGTCCTTCGTCTCCTGCCGGGGCGTGTCCGGCAGCCAGCGGTGCGTGCCGACCAGCAGCGCGCCCAGCAGGACGCTGGTGACCGCCATCTGCGCCGACGGGGACATCCCGATCGCCGCGGCGCCGGTGCCGCAGAGGCCGCCGGCCAGCATGCCGATGCTGAAGCCGGCGTGGAAGGTGGACAGGATGGGCCGCCCGTACCGCTTCTGCACCTCGACCGACTGGGCGTTCATCGGCGTGGCCAGCAGGTTCGCCGCGAAACCCCAGACCGCGAGCCCGCCGACCAGCGCCACCACAGTGGTGGACGCGGCCAGCAGCGGCGCGTTGACCAGGATCAGCGCGGCCCCGGCCAGCGCCAGCCGGCGGGTGTTGATCCGGCTGATCAGCACCGCCACCACGACCAGGGAGACCAGCTCCCCGGCGTTCGTGGCGATGTTGGCCAGGCCCCAGCCGGTGTTGCCGACGCCGACCGCGTCCCGCACCTCCGGCACGCGGGCCGACCACCCGCCGATGGCCAGGCCCATGATGACGAAGAGCAGCGCCACCGACCAGCGGGCCCGTACGGCCGAGCGTGGCACCGGCGGCGCGGGCTGCTCCGTCGTGTGCTGGTTCGTCGAGGTGTCCGTCATGGTCGTCGTACCTCTCTCCGGTCGGTCCGTCGGATCTCCTACCCGATCGCGTGGTCGAGGAAGCACGCACCGTCAGGAAGGCGTACCCGTTCCGGGGTCGCGTCCGGGTCGGTGACGAGCGCCGAGACCACCGCGACGTAGTCGTCGATCAGCCCGCGTACCAGGTCGTCGCCGAAGACGCCACGGTTGCGGATCACCACGCCGCCGGCCCGGTCGTCGTCCACCACGACGATCGGTGAACCCCGCTTGACCCAGACGGGCAGGCACTCGGGCGGCACGTCGGCGGCGACCACCGGCGACGGGGTGCCGGGCGCGGCCCGGGCGGTGATGTCGACCGGCTCCACCCGCAGGCCCGGGCAGTGCAGCACCGGCGACGCCGACGCGGCGGACTGGAACCAGGCGTCGAACAGGTGGTTGTCCGGCCAGGGGCGGATCGCCGCGAAGTCGGGGCGGACCGCCCGGGCCACCCGGTGGAACGAGGTGGCGTGCGCGACGGCCCCGGCCAGCGAGGCGTGCGCGGCGTCGACCACAGCGCTCATCGGCGCGTCCGGCGCGACGTCGACCGGCAGGTAGACGTTGTTGGTGAACTGACCGACGAGCTGCCGGGACAGCGGGCTCTCCCGGCCCAGCGTGGTGGTGCCCAGCACCACCCGGGACCGTCCGGCCCGCCTCGACAGCAGCACCAGGTACGCGGCGAGCAGCAGCACGTACGGGCTGGTGCGGGCTCGCCGGGCGGCCGGGCGCAGCCGCGCGGTGATCTCGGGCGGGAACGCGAAGCGGGTGGCCACCTCGGCGCTGAGCGCGACGTCCGGCGCCGGCGGCGACGCCGGGAAGAGCTGGTACGGCTCCACCGGCCGCAGCAGGTCCCGCCAGTACGCGGCCCGGGCGGCGGCGTCGACGCCGTTGCCGGCCTGCTCGGTCTCCTGGAGCGCGGCGAGCGCGGTGGGGTCCACGCCCAGCGGCGGCTGCGGATCGGCCGCGCCGAGCCGGGCCGCGTACGCGTGGCACAGGTCCTCCACCACGACGCGGCACGACCAGCCGTCGGAGACCATGTGGAAGAAGCACAGCGCGAGCACGTGCTCGGTCTCGGAGAGCCGGACCAGGGCGGCCCGCCACAGCGGCGCCCGGCCGGGGTCGAACTCGTCGTTGCGGTGCGCGTACGCGATCCGCTCGACCCGGGCCTGCTGCTCGGCCGGCGGCAGCCCGGACAGGTCGACGTACTCCAGCGGCGACTCGACGTGCGGCAGGATCCGCACCTCGGGCTCCACGCCGATGCGGTCGAACCGCATCCGCAGCGCGTCGTGCCGGTCCACCACGTCCTGCATCGCCTGCCGCAGCACGTCGACCCGCAGCGTGCCCCGCAACCGGCGGAACTCCACCACCACGAGCCGTGAGGCGCCGGGGTGCGCCGGGTCGAGCGCGGTCATGAACTCCCACATCATCTGCTGGCCGGGGGCCAGCGGAAACGTCGTCGGCACTGCCACTCCCCCCGTCAGGCCGCCACCGGCGGCACGGCCACCGGCGGGGCCGATCGACGGTCCACCTCGTCCGGCCGGTGATCGGCCACGTCCGGCTGGTAGTCCGCCTCGTCCGGCGCGCGGAAGCCGGTGAAGAGCAGGTCGGGCCGGCCGAGCCGGAGCGAGGTGACGAACGCGGCGCCGTCGAAGAGCGTCTCGATCGCCGCGCAGGCCATCGACTCGGCCACCGCGCGGGGTCCCCGGTCCCCACCGAGCCGGCCGGGTGTCTTCGCGGCGATCACGGCGGCCGCGACGGCCGGCACCGCGAGCAGGCTGCGTCCCCCGCTGCGCCGGGCGGTCAGCAGCCCGGCCAGGGCCGTCACGGCGAGCGTGCTGGCGGTGTTGAGCACGAACCGGCGCCGGTGCGGGTGGGCGAGGCAGAGCCACTGCTCGGAGCGTCCGTACGTGGTGAACCGGTAGGCGACCGCGCGGAACGTGTCGGCGACGCCGGTGTCGTGCGTGACCACCCCGTCCGGGTCGGCGAGCAGCACGTAGCCGGCGTCGGTGAGGAGCAGCCCGAGGTGCAGGTCCTCCCCGCCCAGCGGCATCGGGGAGTCCTCCGGGAATCCGCCGACCGCCTCGAAGACGGAGCGCTTCACCGCCAGGTTCGCGCTGGCGCCCCAGGACACGCGCTCGTAGTGCAGCGGGCGGGTCAGGTCGCCGAGCAGCAGGTAGGAGCGGCGCATCACGCGGAAGAACGCGCTGTCTCCGGGCTCGACGATCACCGGGCCGGTGACGCCGGCGACCTCCGCGCCGGAGGCGCGCAGCCGGGCCGCGTACCGCGTGATCAGGTCGGCCGGCACCCGGCAGTCGGAGTCGGTGAACAGCAGCAGGTCGTACCGGGCGTGCCGGGCGCCCAGGTTCCGTTTGGCCCCGACGTGCCGGGGCCCGCGCACGTAGCGGGCGCCGTACTCGGCACAGGCGGCGCGGTGCGCGGCGGCCGCGGTGGGCGCCGAGTCGTCGACGACCACCACCTCCACCGGCTCCGGGCAGTTCGGGGCGGCGTCACGCAGGCTGCGGAGCTGGCGGCGCATCTCCGCCACCCGGTCCTTGACCGGGATGACGACGGAGACGCCACGCGCGACGGCGCGGGGTTCGGTCGGTTCACTCACAGGCGATACGGATCGGCTCATGCCCCGAGGTTCGACCACCCGGATACAACGCCGATACACAGCACCGGCCGTCCCGGCAATCGCACGTGTACCGCTGATGTATCGATGACCATCAAGGTCGAAGACATGACGACCTCCATTCCTCTCGACCGGCGGCTCGCCGTGGACGGTGGCCGGCCGGTCCGCCCACCCGACCGTCCATGGCCACGCTGGCCGATCCCCGCACCGGACGCCGCCGGCAACCTCTCCGCGGTGCTGACCGGCGGCCGGTGGGCGATCAGCAGCCCGTCCGTCGGCGACACCGGCCTGTTCGAGCGCCGCTTCGCCGCCGACTTCGCCCGCTACGTCGGCACCCGCCACTGCGTACCGGTCGACCACGGGTCGAGCGCCCTGGTGGTGGCCCTGGAGTCACTCGGCCTCGGCTACGGCGAGACGGTGCTCGTACCGGCGCTGACCTGGACCGCCTCCGCGACCGCCGCGCTGCGCGCCGGCCTGGTCCCGGTGCTCGTCGACGTCGACCGGGACACCGGGTGCGTCGGGCCGAACGACCTCGACCTGTCGGTGGACCCGCGCGCGGTGGTCGCCGTGCACTGGGCCTCCAACATGGCCGACGTGCCGGCACTCGACGCGGTCACCCGGCCGCGCGGCATCTCCGTCGTGGAGGACTGCGCGCAGGCCCACGGCGCCACCTGGCAGGGCCGTCAGGCCGGCTCGCTCGGCCGGCTCGGCTGCTTCAGCTTCCAGCACGGCAAGGTGCTCACCTGCGGGGAGGGCGGGGCCGTGGTCACCGACGACGACACGCTCGCGCCGGTGCTGCAGGAACTGCGGGCCGACTCGCGCCGCTACCGGGGCGACCGGACGCCGGCCGGCGAACTGGACCTGGAGGAAAGCGCCGGCGTGCAGGGCGCCAACTTCTGCCTGAACGAGTTCTCCGCGGCCGTGGCCTGCGCGCAACTGACCACCCTGGACGAGCAGCACGGCGTCCGCAACCACAACTACCGGCTGCTCGGCGAGATGCTGGCCGGCGTCGACGGCGTACGGCTGCTGCGACCCGCGGCGGGCCAGACCCGCATCTCCATCTACGAGGGCACCGTCGTCTTCGACGAGCTGCCGGCCGGCATGGACAACGCCGCCGTGGCCGCCGCGCTCACCGCCGAGCTGGGCCGGCGCTTCTACTGCACCGACGAGCCGCTGCACCGCAGCCGGCTGCTCCAGCCCTGGACGAAGCCGCTGCTCGCACCGCTGGCCGAACGCTTCGCGGCGATCCACCGGGAGCGCACGTACCCGAACACCGAATGGCTCGCCGCCCACACCGTCCAGACGCACCACAGCACCTTCCTCGGCACCGAACAGGACATGGAGGACATCGCCGCCGCCGTCGCCAAGGTGTTCGCCCGCTGATCCGCGCCGCCACCGGCGCACCCACAGAAGGAGTCTTCCCGTGACCGTCACCCATCGCGAGACCACGCACGCCCCGACCTCGTCCCCCGACACGGACGCGCCCGTCGGCGTGTGGCTCAACGGCGCCCGCGGTTCGGTCGCCACCACCGCGATCACCGGTCTGCTGGCGCTGCGCGCCGGCATGGCCGACTCGACCGGCTGCGTCACCGACACCGGCATGCTGCGCGACGCGCCGCTGGCGAGCTGGAACGACCTGGTCGTCGGCGGGCACGACATCGTCGACACGCCGCTGGAGAAGAAGGCCGAGTCGCTCGTCGACTCCGGCGTCATCCCGGCACCCGTGCTGGCCGCCGTGCGCGGCAGCCTGCCCGAGGTCGAGCAGAACCTGCGCACCGGATACGACGCGCGTACCGAGACCGCACCGCTGGCCGAGGTGGTCGACCGGCTGGCCGGCGACATCGAGGAGTTCCGCAGCCGCAACGGGCTGTCCCGGGTCGTCGTCATCAACGTGTCCTCGACCGAGCCGCCGGCCGACCACCGGCCCGAGCACGACGACCTGGACGCGCTGACCCGCGCCATGGCCGACCCGGACGACAAGGCGCTGCCGGCCAGCTCGGTGGTCGCGTACGCGGCGTTCCAGGCCGGTTGCGGCTTCGTCGACTTCACCCCGTCCACCGGCGCCCGGCTGCCCGCGCTGGAGATGATGGCGCAGCGGGAGCGCGTGCCGTTCGCCGGCTCCGACGGCAAGACCGGGGAGACGCTGCTGCGTACCGCCCTGGCGCCGATGTTCACCTCCCGCGCCCTGCACGTGCTCTCCTGGGCCGGGGTCAACCTGCTCGGCGGCGGCGACGGCGCCACGCTGGAGGATCCGCGCAACGCCCGCAGCAAGCTCAGCTCGAAGTCGGGCGTGCTGCCCGCGCTGCTCGGTGAGGACGTCACGGCCCCGCTGCACATCGACAACGTGCCGGACCTGGGCGACCACAAGACCGCGTGGGACCACGTCTCGTTCGAGGGGTTCCTCGGCGTCCGGATGTCCATGCAACTGACCTGGAGCGGGGTGGACTCGACGCTGGCCGCGCCGCTGGTGCTCGACCTGGCCCGGCTGACCGCCGCGGCGCACCGCGCCGGGCACGTCGGCCCGATCGAGGAGCTGGGGTTCTTCTTCAAGGACCCGATCGGCACCGACGAGCACGCGCTGGCCGAGCAGGCGCAGGCGCTCTCCACCTGGGCCAACGGTCTGGACGGCCGCGCCGACAGCTGACCTTCGCACCGGCCGCCGGCGCGGCACCCTCCGCGCCGGCGGCCCCGCCCCACGTATCCGCATCGAGGAGTTCCCCATGTCCCACCACGTCCCGAACGCGCCCGACCGGCCGACCACGGATCCGGTGTGGACACCGATCCTGACCGGTCTGCACGCGACCGCGCTGGACTGTCTCCAGACGAGCTTCGCCCTGCTGGCCGACCACGCGAACGGGTCCGGCAGCCACCTCGCCCTCGGCGCCCGGTACGGGTTCCGCACCCGGGACCAGGACGGCCTGGTCACCGTCGAGGCGACCTCGGACGACCGGGCCACCGAGGCGGTCGACCTGCTCGGCCTGCGGGTCGAGGGCCGGTGGATGCAGCTCGACGGCCCGCAGGTACGCCGGCTGTGCGCCCCGGGCCAGCCGCTCTACGTCACCGCCGACGCGTACGACCTGCCGTGGTGCCCCTACCACGAGCACGAGCACATGCGGCACAGCTTCCTCGTCACGGCCGCCGGGCCGGACGAGGTCACAGTGGTCGACGCGTACCACAACGACACCGCCTGGGGGCCCGCACGGCCCGGTGTGTGGCGGCTGCCCGACGCCGCATTCGACGCGGCGCTGGCCGGGGGCGCGCACACACTGGCGGTGACCGCGCACCCGGCCCCGGCGATCGACGTGCCCGCCATGCTCGCCGGCAACGCCGCCCGGGCCGGACGGGCCCGCCCGGAGATCGACAGCTACCTGGCCCGCACCGCCGCCGCCCTGGACACGGTGGCCGGGCTGCACCGCTTCGTGCTCGACGTCTGGCTGCTGGCTCGCGCCCGCGACCTGCACGAACGCTGGCTCGCGGCGGTCGCGCCGGAGGCCGCCGCCGCGCTGGCCGGGCAGGCCGCGCGCTGGCAGCAACTCGCCACGCGCAGCTACGTGGCGTTGCGGCGGGCCCAGGCGGGCCGGCCGGCCGCGCCGGAACTGGCGGACGCGCTCGGCGCGCTGATCGCCGACCACCTGGCCGCGCTGGAGTCGATCGCCGGACCGGCCGCCGGGACCGGCGACGACGCCGCACCGGCCGCGCCGGACCGGGCCGGTGACGACGGCGTACGCGCGGCGGTGCTCGGCGCGCTCGGCGACACCCTGGACCTGGACGGTTCGGCCCTGCGCACCACCGACGTGCTCCGGGAACTGCCCGGCTTCGACTCGTTCCGGCTGGTCGACGTCATCGACCGGGTCGAACGTCGGCTCGGCGTCGAGGTTCCGGCCACCGCGCTGTCCGCGGCCGACCTGCGCGACGTCGGCTCCCTGTGCGCCATGTTCGGCGCCGCCACCGGAGGTGCCCGATGAGTACCGAACTCCTGCACGACCTGCTGGACCGCACCGCCGACGCGCGCCCCGACGCGCCCGCCGCCGGGGACGGGACCGTCGAGCGCACGTACCGTCAGGTGCGGGCGGACAGCCTGCGCCTCGCCGGGTGGCTGCGCGGGCAGGGCATCCGGCGCGGCGATCGGGTGCTGGTGGCGCTGCCCACCGACGCGACCCTGCCGGCGCTGCTGTACGCGGTCGCCCGTACCGGCGGTGTCTTCGTCGTCCTGCGCACGCCGGCCCCCGAGGTCGCCCTCGCCCACGTGCTCGACGACGCCGAGCCGGGCCTGGTCCTCACCGACGACCCGGTCCTGGCCGGCCTGTCCCGCGCCCGCGGCGTCCCGGTTCGCGGCGCGGACGAGGCACGCCGCGCCGCGTCCGCCGCGGCGATCAGCGGCACGCCCACCGGCCCGGCCCCGCTCTCGGTCGACCCGGTCTGCCTGATCTACACCTCCGGCAGCACCGGCATGCCCAAGGCGGTGGTCTCCACGCACGCCCAGGTCACGTTCGCGGTGCGGGCGATCCAGTCGGAGCTGCGCTACCGGCCCGACGACGTGGTGCACGTCCTGCTGCCGCCCTCGTTCGACTACGGCCTCTACCAGATCTTCCTCAGCACCGTCGCCGGTGCCCGGCTGCGCCTGGGCGACGCCGGGGACACCGGTGGCCGCCTGCTGGCGACACTTGTCGAGTCCGGCGCCACGGTGCTGCCCTGCGTACCGTCGCTCGCGATCAACCTGCTGCGGCTGCTCGGCCGGGCCGGCGCGCCCCGCCCGCCGCTGCGCCTGCTCACCAACACCGGCGCGGCCATGCCGCCCGAGGTGCTGGCCGGCCTGCGCCGGCTGCTGCCCGGCCTGGCCGTCCAGCTCATGTTCGGCCTCACCGAGTGCAAACGCGCGGCGATCATGCCGCCGGACGCCGACCTGCGCCGGCCCGGCGCCTGCGGGCGGGCGCTGCCCGGCACCGAGATCTTCACGGTGGACGCCGAGGGGCGGCGCCAGCCTCCGGGCGTCCGCGGCGAGCTGGTGGTACGCGGCCCGCACGTGATGGCCGGCTACTGGCGGCGGCCCGAGCTGACCGCCCAGCGGTTCCGCCGCGCCCACGGACTGTTCCCGCAGCTGCACACCGGCGACCACGGTCACGTGGACGCCGACGGGTACGTCCACTTCGCCGGCCGCCGCGACGACGTCTACAAGGAGAAGGGCACCCGGGTCAGCGCCACCGAGGTGGAGGCCGCCGCGTACCGGGTCGACGGCGTGGACGCGGCCGGGGTGCTGCCGCCGGCCGACGGCCGCGACGGCGCGACGCTGTTCGTGGTGGCCGAGCTGACCCCCGCCGACGTGCTGCGCCGGCTGCGGGAACAGCTGGAGGAGATGAAGGTGCCGGCGCACTGCGTCGTGCTGCCCGACCTGCCACTGACCGGCAACGGCAAGGTGGACCGGCGGGCGCTGGCCCGGCTGGCGGGTGAGCACGATGGCTGACCTGCCCTTCGACACCCCGGCGTACCGCTACGACCTGGCCCGGGTACGCGCCAACCACGCCACCCTGGTCGCCGCGCTGCCCGCACCGAGCCGGCTGTTCTACTCGCTCAAGGCCAACCCGCACCCGGCCCTGGTGGCGGCGCTGCACACCGCCGGCTGCGACGCGGAGATCTGCTCCGAGGGCGAGCTGGCCGCGGCACTGCGGGCCGGCGTGCCGGGCGACCGCATGCTCTACACCGGACCGGGCAAACGCGACGCCGAGGTGGCCGAGGCGGTGCGCGCCGGTGTCCGCTGGTTCTCCGTCGACTCGCCCGAGGGCCTGGACCAGGCCGACCGGATAGCCACCGCGCACGGCGTGGAACTGCGGTGCCTGCTGCGCGTCAACGACCGGGTGCCCAACCCGGGTCAGGGGCTCACCATGACCGGCGTCGCGTCGCAGTTCGGCGCCGACGCCGACTGGATCGAGCGGGAACCCCAGCGGTTCCGCTCCCGCCCGTCGGCCCCGGTCCGGGGATTCCACCTCTACACCGGCAGCAACGTCGACTCGGTGGACGCGCTGGTGGCCCAGTTCACCGCCGCGGCACGTACCGCCCGGCGGCTGCGGGACCTGCTCGACGTCGACCTGGCCCTGCTCGACCTCGGCGGGGGCTTCGGCGCGCCGTTCGCCCGGCCCGGCCACAACGCGGACCTGACCGGCCTCGCCGACCGGGTCGCCCCGGCCCTGGACGAGCTCTTCCCCGGCTGGCGCGACGGGGCGCCGACAGTCGCCTTCGAGTCGGGCCGGTTCCTCACCGCCACCGCCGGCACGCTGCTGACGCGCGTGCTGGACGTCAAGCGGTCGCAGGGCACGCCGGTGGTGGTGCTGGAGTCCGGCATCAACCACCTCGGCGGGATGTCCGGCCTGCGCCGGCTGCCGCCGCTCGTACCCGCCCTGCACGCCGCCGACGGCCGCGACGGCGCGCCGCTGGAGGCCGCGATCGTCGCCGGGCCGCTGTGCACGCCGCTGGACACCTGGGCCCGCGCCGCGAACCTGCCCGACGTACGGCCGGGCGACGTGCTGGCCGTGCCGAACGTCGGGGCCTACGGGCTCTCGGCGAGCCTGCTGGCCTTCCTCGGCCACCCCGCGCCGGTCGAGGTCGTCTGCGACGGCGACCGCGTCGTCGAGACGTCCCGGCTGACCCTGACGCGGCACCCGGTCGACGCGCCGGGCGCCACTGCCGAAACCCGAGAAGAAAGGTGACGTCAATGAACGCCGAATTCACCGAGTTGCTCCGCCCGTTCCTCAAGTTCGCCGGCCCGGACGAGATCACCGAGGAGTCCCGCCTGCGCGACCTCGGCCTGGACTCGATGCGCGAGATCGAGCTGCTGTTCGCCATCGAGGACACGTTCGGGGTCGCCGTGCCCGACGACAAGCTCGTCGACTCGACCTTCGCCACCGCCGGTGGACTGTGGAGCGTGGTCGAGGAACTGCGCACCCCGGTCGGCGGTGGTTCCCGATGACCGCGCCCGCCGGGTACGCCCCGGCCGTCGAGACCGTCGCCGACGTGGCGGCGGAGCACGCCCGGGAGGCCGACGAGAACGCCGTCTTCCCGACCGAGGCGCTGGCCGCCATGCGCCGTACCGGGCTGCTGGGGCTGCTGGTCCCCGAAGCCGAGGGCGGCGCCGGCGGTACGCTGCCGGACCTGGTCGACGTCACGCTGGCGCTGGGCCGGGTGGACATGTCGGTGGCGATGGTCTTCGCCATGCACTGCCAGCAGGTCGCCGCGATCACCGCGTACGGCGGGGAGAAGCTGCGCGCCGAGGTGCTGCCGGCGGTGGCCCGGGGCGAGCGGTATCTCGGCTCGGTCACCACCGAGGCCGGCAAGGGCGGTCACCTGATGACCGCCGAGTCGGCGCTGGAGCACGACGGCGAGATGCTGCGCGTCGACCGGCAGGCGCCGATCGTCACCGGCGGCCCGTACGCCGACGCCTTCCTGATCACCACCCGCGCCCCGGGGGCCGACTCGGCCGCCCAGGTGGACCTGGTCTACGCCGACCGGGACCAGGTGGAGATCGAGGTGACCGGCGGGTGGCGCCCGCTGGGCATGCGGGCCACGCACAGCGTGCCGATGCGGCTGCGCGGCGCGGTGCCGCAGTGGCAGGTGGTCGGCGAGCACGGCGGCTTCCGGGAGATCGCCACCACCGTCTTCGCGCCGCTGGCGCACGTCGGCTGGGCGGCGGCCTGGATCGGGGCGGCGGCCGGCGCGTACGGCCGGGTGCTGCGGCACGCCCGCAGCGAGGCGGGACGGCGGCAGTTCGCCCCCTCCTCCGAGCTGGTGCTGCTGCGGCTGGCCGGCATCCGGGCCCGGCTGGACGCGGCGCACGCGTTGCTGCGCCACACCGTCTCGGTGGTCACCGACGCGCCGGACATGTCGGCGGCACCGGTGCAGATGCTGCTCAACACGCTGAAGATCCGCGCGGCCGAGGAGTCCTTCGCCGCCGCGCACGAACTGGTCGAGCTGGCGGGCCTGCGCCACGGCTACCTGACCGACTCGCCGCTGACGCTGGAGCGCACGTTCCGGGATCTGCGCTCGGCCTCGCTGAACTACGCCAACGACCGGCTGCGCCTGGCCAACGGGGCGCTGTCGCTGCGCGACCCGGGGGTGCGTCTTGCCTGAGCCGACGACGCCGACACCGCCGCCGCCGCCGACGCCGACGACGCCGACACCGCCGCCCGGGGACCAGGCCGCCTCCGTACGGGCTGCGCTGTCCGGAGTGGACCTCGGCGACCCCGGCGCCGTGTGGCGCGCGCTGGGCGCCGCCGGGATCGTCGAGGCGCTCTACCCGGACGGCGTGCAGCCGGACCCCCGGCGGCTGTCGGTGCTGCTCACCGAACTGGACGCCCGGTGCCCGCTCGGCGTGACGCTGTCGGTCTGCGTCCAGGTCGCCACCGTGCTGCCGCTGCTGGCCGGCGCGACCGGGCCGGCGGAGCGCGCGCGGCGCGGGATGCTGCGCGGCGAGACGGTGGTGGCGCTGGCCGTCACCGACGCCGGCGGGTCGGGCTCGGACCTGCTCGACGCCGCGACCCGGGTGAAGCTGGGCGACGACGGCGCCGTCCTGGACGGCGGCAAGGACTGGATCACCAACGCGACGAGCTGCGACGCGGCGCTCGTGCTGGCCCGGCACCGCGAGGCGCGGCACTTCACCAGCTTCTGCTGGCTGCTGGTGCCGGCCGGCGCGCCGGGCGTGACGGTCGGGTCCGCCGGCCGGGCGTTCGCCGGGTCCGGCGTGGGCCACCTGCGCTTCGCCGGCGTGGCGCTGGGCCCGGACGCCGTGCTGGGCCGCCCCGGCCGGGCGCTGGCCGGGTTCGCCCGGCAGGTCGGCGTCGAACGGGTCGCCGGAGCGCTGTGGGCCCGGGCGATGTGCCACCGGATGCTGGCGGGCCTGCGCGACTGGCTGCGGCGGCGACCGGCCGGGGCGGGCACGCTCTGGGACCGCCCGGCGGTCCGCGAGCGGTACGCCCGATGCCTGGTCGCCACGCACCAGCTCGACGCGCTGTGCGCGCCGCTGCTGGACGCGCCGGCCGCCGTCCCGTCCGCGGTCACCGGGATGCTGCTGAAGGTCAGCGCCGCCGAGACCGTGGACCGGGTCGCCGCCGAGGCGGTGCGCCTGCGCGGCGCGGACGCGTTCCGCGACGGCGGGGAGGCACAGCTGCGCACCGAGGCGGCCATGTTCGGCATCGCCGGTGGCGCCACCGGCGCGATGCTCGCCGGCATCGCCGACCACGCCGACGAACTGGCGGGCGCGGTGACCTGAGCGCGGCGTCCCACGCCGGCGGCGCCGCAAGACCGATCGACGACAGCACAGTGAAGGGAGCAACGCCGTGAGTCTCTACTCCTGGTTCGAGCGGACCGTCGAACGCGTGCCTGAGGCGGTCGCGCTGGAGGTCGGCGGGGAGCCGGTGACCTACCGCCGGCTGCGCGACCTCGCCGACGGCCTCGCCGGGCGGATCCACGCCGAGGTGGGCCGGCGCCCCCGCGCGGTCGGCCTGCTGGCCGCCCGCAGCCTGCCCGCGTACGCCGGTTATCTGGCCGCGCTGCGCGCCGGAGCGGTGGTGGTGCCGCTCAACCCGGCCTTCCCGCCGGCCCGCACCGCCCGGGCGTGCCGGGACGCCGGCGTGGACGCGCTGGTGGTCGACGACGCCGGCGCCGCGACGGCGGCGCAGGTCGCGGGCGACGCCGTGACGGTACGCCTCGACGGCGCGCCGGGCGTCCCGCCGCCGGCCGCCCCGGTGGCGCCGGACGACGTGGCGTACCTGCTGTTCACCTCCGGCTCGACCGGGCGGCCCAAGGGCGTGCCGATCCGCCACCGCAACGTGGACGCGTTCCTCACGCACTGCCGGGACCGCTACCCGGTCGGCCCGGGCGACCGCCTGTCGCAGACCTTCGACCTGACCTTCGACCCGTCCGTGTTCGACATGTTCGTCGCCTGGGGTGGCGGCGCCACGCTCGTGGTGCCGCAGCCGGACGAGGTGCTGACGCCGGTGCGGTTCGTCAACGAGCGGCGGATCACGCACTGGTTCTCGGTGCCCTCGGTGGTCTCGCTGGCCCGCCGGATGCGGATGCTCTCCCCCGGCGCCATGCCCGGCCTGCGGCACAGCCTCTTCGCCGGTGAGGCGCTGACGCTGGAGCAGGCGCGGGCGTGGGCGGCGGCGGCGCCGGGCAGCGTGGTGGAGAACCTCTACGGTCCCACCGAGCTGACCGTGACCTGCACCGGTCACCGGCTGCCCGCGGATCCGGCGGCCTGGCCGGCGACCTCGAACGGCACCGTGCCGATCGGCGACGCGCACCCCGGGCTCGACGCGATCCTGCGCGCGGAGGACGGCACGGTCGGCGGTGACGGCGGCGAGCTGTGCGTGCACGGGCCGCAGCGGTTCGACGGCTACCTCGACCCGGCCGACGACGAGGACCGGTTCGTCACGGACGCAGGCCGCCGGTACTACCGCACCGGTGACCGGGTCCGCCGCGAGCACGGCACGCTCGTGCACCACGGGCGCCTGGACGACCAGGTGAAGCTGCGCGGCTACCGGATCGAGCTGGGCGAGATCGAGATGGTCCTGCGTGGCCACCCGGGCGTGCAGGACGCGGTGGTGCTGGCGTTCGGCGCGGGCGACGACGTCTCCCTGCGGGCGGTCTACACCGGCGCCGACGGGATCACCGACGAGCTGACCCGCCGGTGCGCGGACCGCCTGCCCGGCTACATGGTGCCGGCCCGGATCCACCACGTGGCCGCCCTGCCCACGAACGCCAACGGCAAGACCGACCGGCGCCGGACCGCCGACCTGGTCGGCAGCGCGACGAGAGGAGCACGGTGATGACCAGCACAGGGAACGGACAGGACCAGGAACGGGCGTTCCGCTCGGTGGCCGGACGCTTCGCCACCGGCGTGGCCGTGGCGACAGCCGTCGGACCCGACGGCCCGGTGGGGATGACCGTCAACTCCTTCACCACCGTGTCGCTGTCACCACGGATGCTGCTGGTCTGCCTCCGGCGGGACTGCCGGCTGCTCGGCGCGGTGCGGCGTACCGGCCGGTTCGCGGTGACGGTCCTCGGCGACGACCAGCGCGAGGAGGCGGCCTGGTTCGCCAGCCGGGGCCGGCCGGCGGGCGCCGACGGCTTCGCGGGTGTGGCCTACGACCACGAACGGGCGACCGGCTGCCCGCGCCTGACCGACGGGGTGGCGTACTTCGGCTGCGAGGCGGTCTCCGCCGACCCGGCCGGTGACCACGCGGTGCTGATGGGCGAGGTCCGCTCCGCGGGCCTGCTCCGGCCTACGCCGCCGCTGCTGTTCGTGGACGGCGACTACGCGCGGCTCGCCGCGCCGCGGGAAGCGCAGGTGGCGCGATGAGCGTCAGTGCCGCTCCCGGCGACCTGCGCCACCTGAGCCTGCGCGCGGCGCGGGCCGGTGCGGACGCGATCCGCGAGGCGCGGGGCCGGGGCCTGCAGACCGAACACAAGGGCGGCGCGGCCCAGGATCCGGTGACCAGCGCCGACCACGCCAGCGAACGGGCCATCCTCGGCCTGCTCGCCCGCGACCGGCCGCAGGACGCCGTCCTGGCCGAGGAGTCCGGGGCCAGCGACGGCTGTTCCGGCCTGCGCTGGATCGTCGACCCGCTCGACGGCACGCTGAACTTCAGCCACGGCGCGAGCCGCTACGCGGTCAGCATCGCGGTGGCGACCGGCTGCGACGTGGGCGACGGGCAGGTGGTCGCGGCCACCGTCCTGCAACCGGCCACCGGCGCCTGCCTGGTGCTCGACGACGGCGGCGCGCTCGACGGCGACGCCCCGGTCGCGGTCAACCGCGAGGCCGAGCCGGGGCACGCCCTGGTGGCGTTCGCGGTACCGAACGCGCCCGGTCCGCGGCGGCGGGCGTACCAGGCGCTCGTCGGCGTCGCGCCGCGCGTCGCCGACCTGCGCAACACCGGCTCCACCGTCTGCGACCTGGCCGCGGTGGCCCGCGGGGAACTGGACGCGTTCCTCAGCTTCGACCCCGCGCCGTGGGACATCGCGGCCGGGGCCGCGCTGGTGGAGGCCGCCGGCGGCGTGAGCCGGCGGTGGCGCCACGACGGGTTCGAGGTGTTCGGCACCGGCGCGCCGGCCGTGGTGGCCGCGCTGGCCGGCTGGCTGGGCGACAGCGGCACGGACGGCCACGACGGCACCGACGGCCGCGACGGCACCGACGGCACCGACGGCACCGACGAGGAGAGGGGAAGCGACGATGACCGGCAGCGATGAGTTCCGGCTGGCGCTGGTGGGAGCGGGCCGGATGGGCCACCACCACCTGCGGGCCCTGGCCGACCACCCGGCGGTCCGGATCCGGTACGTGGTCGACCCGGTTCCGGCGGCACGGGAGGCGGTCGCCGCGGCCGGGCTGCCGGCGTACCCGAGCGTGGAGGACCTGCTCACGGACGCCGTGCCGGACGGTCTGCTGGTGACCGCGCCCACCGGGCGGCACGGCGCGCTGGTCGCGGCCGCGGCCAAGGCCGGGCTGCCGGTGCTGTGCGAGAAGCCGGCCGGGCTCGACCCGGCCGAGGCGGCCGAGGCGGGACGGGTGGCCGCCGCCGCCGGGATCCCGTTCCAGGTCGCCTACTGGCGCCGGTTCGTCCCGCAGCTGCACCGGCTGCGGGAGCGGATCGCCGACGGCGAACTGGGCGAGGTCCTGTTCGTGGCCGCGGCGCAGTGGGACGGCGAGCCGCCGGCGGCGGCGTTCCGCACCGGCAGCGGCGGGATCTTCGTGGACATGGGCGTGCACGAGTTCGACCAGATCCGGTGGCTGACCGGGCAGGAGGTCGACCGCGTCGCGGTGCAGCCGGCCGGGCCGGTCACCGACCCGGCGGTACGCGGCCGGGACGTGGACAGCGCCCAGGCGTTGCTCGGCCTGTCCGGCGGCGGCACCGCGCTGGTCTCGCTCGGCCGGCACCACCGGGGCGGCGACATGGCGACGGTGGAGGTCTTCGGCACCCGGGACCACGAGCGGCTGACCTTCCTCGACCCGGCCGACGGGGACGCCACCATGTACGCGGCCCTGGCCCGCCAGGCGGAGGACTTCGCCGGGCTGGTCCGGGAGGGCCGGTCTGCGGGCGCCGGGGTGGCGGACGCGGTGGCGGTGCTCGACGCGGCGCGGCGGGCGACAGCGCAACTCACCCGGGGTCACGAAGTACACACCGATCGGTGACTACTTGCACCATCTGGGAGCGCGGTATTCCCCAGCCGAAGGTGGGAAATCCATCGGTACACCACACTGTGGACGGTACTGCGGAGCGGGGGAATGCATCGATGCGGTTCAGTGTTCTCGGCCCGCTGACAGTTCATGTGGACGACCGCCCGGTCACGCTCACCGGCACCAAGCCCCGCCTCCTGCTCGCCGTGCTGCTGCTGAGCCCGGGGCGCACGGTCGCCACCTCCCGGCTGGTCGACGGCCTGTGGCCGGACTCGCCGCCCGCGTCGGCGGTACGCAACCTGCGCACGTACGTGCACCGGCTGCGGCAGGCGCTGGACCGCGGCGGCGACTCGGCCGGCCGGCTGGTCCACGACGGCACCGGCTACCACCTGCGGGTCGACGAGGACGAGTTGGACCTGCTGCGGTTCCGGCGTCTCGCCGACGAGGCACGCCGGGCCGCGCGGGGGGACCGGCCGGAGGCCGCCGCCGACCTGTTCGACCGGGCGGTCGAGCTGTGGGGCGGGCACCCGCTGGAGGACCTGGCGGATCCGGGCACCGACCTGGGCGCGACCGTAACGGCGTTGCGGGAGCAGCACCGGGAGATGACGACCGAGCTGATCGACCTGCGCCTGCGGCTGGGCCAGCCGGCCCGGGTCATCCCGTCGCTGCGCCGGCTGGTGGCCGAGGAGCCGCTGGACGAACGCCGGCAGGCGCAGCTGGTGACCGCGCTGACGCAGGAGGGACGCGTGGCCGAGGCGCTGGCCGTCTACCAGCAGGCCCGGCGCGGCATCGTCGACGAACTGGGCGTCGACCCCGGTCCCACGCTCCAGGGCGCCCTCCACACGGCGCTGGACGCGGACTCCGCCGAGGTCCGCCCGTCGGCCGGCCGGCCGACGGCCGCCGGCACCGGGCCGGCGTCGCCGCCCGGCCCGCCGCCGAGCCCGCAGGCCCTGCCGATGAAGCCGCCGTCCCTGGTCGGCCGGGACACCACCGCGGGCCAGCTGCGCGCGATCGCCGAAGGGATCGCCGACCCGGCCGACGCCGACGAGCACGCCGGGGTCGTGCTCGTCTCCGGCGCGCCGGGCGTCGGCAAGTCCTCGTTCTCCGTGACCAGCGGGTACGACCTGGCCGATCTCTTCCCCGACGGTCAGCTCTTCGTCAGCTTCGACAGCGGCGACGAGCCGCCGCGCGGCAGCGGGGAGCTGATCCGGGAGCTGCTGGTCGAGCTGGGCGTGCCGCTCACCGACGTGTCCGAGGACATCCGGGAACGCTCCGCCGCGCTGCGCTGCGCGCTCGCCGGCCGGCGGCTGCTGCTCATCATCGACGACGTCGACTGCGCGCAGCAGGTTCGCCCGCTGCTGCCCGGGGCGGGCCGCAGCCTGGTGCTGATCAACAGCCGGCAGCGCCTGCTGGACCTGGACGTGGGCTGGCGGTTGACGCTCGGCTCGCTCGACCGGGCCGACGCGGTGGAGCTGCTGGCCACGATCGCGGGCGAGCGCCGGGTACGCGAGCAGCCGGAGGTGTTCGGCCGGATCGCCGCGGCCTGCGACCAGCTGCCGCTGGCCCTGCGGATCGTCGGCAGCCGGCTCGTCACCCAGCCCGACGTCGCCCTGCCCGGCTTCGCCGCGCATCTGGAGGACGAGGAGAACCGGCTGTCGGAGCTGTCCGTCGGGGACATCTCGGTGCGCGACAGCCTCTCGGTCAGCTACCAGGCGCTGGACGTGGACGCCCGCCGGGCGCTGCACGCGCTGGCCCGCGCCGACTCGTTCATCACCGCGTCCAGCGCGGTGGAGATCCTCCGACTGCCCCGGCAGCAGGCCAACCGGATGGTGGAGCGCCTGATCCAGCACAACCTGCTGGTGCCGGTCGACTCCGGCGCCCCGGGCGAGCGTTTCCACCTGCCGGAGCTGCTGCGGATCTTCGCCCGCGAGTGCGTGGACGCACACGGCCGGCCGCTGCCAGCGGCCTGAGCCGCCGTACGCGGTGTGCGGGCCACCCGGCCCGCACACCGCGATCCGGGTGTGGCTACTTGAGGAAGCGGTCCAGCGCGGCCTCGATGGTGCCGCTGTCCGGGGACGCGTACGACTTCATCGTCACCTTGTTGTAGGAGATGAAGCTCGGGCACCGGGCGGCGGGCGCGGTCACCGTGCCGCCGTCGCCGACCTTCTCGCCGGTCTTGGCGGCGTGGAAGGTCAGGGTGTACCGCGAGGAGATGTAGTCGACCGTGACGACCTTGTCCTCGCTGTTCTTGTACTGGCACTTCTTCGGCGTGCCCTCGCTGCCCTCGACCATCTTGAGGCAGCCGATGACGGACACCGTGGCGAAGTCGGCCGACTTCGCGTAGTACGGCTTGGCCGAGCTGATCGTCTTCTGCGACCAGAACGACGGTCGGTCCGGGGAGTTGGAGAAGACGTACGCCTTCGAACCCGCCGGCGCGGTGTACGGGGCGGCGTTGAGGATCGCTCCCCCGTCGCAGACCGCCGACATCTCGCTGGCGTAACGCGCGGTGATCGAGTCGTTGTTGGTGGGCCCGTCCGGCCCGGTCGACTCCGGCCCGCCCGCACTGGGGGTCGCGGACGGGCTGTTGTCCGGCCCGGGGGTGGCGCTGCCCGAGGCCACCGGCTTCGGGTTCTCCTCGTCGCCGTTGAAGGCGACGTAGGCGAGGCCGCCGCCGCAGCACAGCAGCGTCAGCGTGACCGCACCGGCGGCGAGGCCGACGATGAGGCCCTTGCTCTTGCCGCCGCTGGGGGGCGGGGTGGGCGCGTACGGCGCCGGCTGCCCGGGGTAGCCCGGCTGGCCGGGGAACGGCGCCGCGGGCTGCGCGCCGTAGGGAGCGCCCGACCCGGGCTGAGCGCCGTACGGCGCGCCCGACGCGGGCTGGGCGCCGTAGGGAGCGCCCGACCCCGGCTGGGCGCCGTACGGGGCGCCCGACGCCGGCTGCGAACCGTAGGGCGCACCGGAGGCCGGCTGCGCGCCGTACGGGGCGTTCGGGTCGGGCTGGTTGCCCCACGCTCCGGCGTTCGGGTCCGGATAGCCTCCGTAGGGAGGGTGATTGTCACTCATCTGAGGTTCTTCCACCTGTCGTCCGTGGTTCCGGCGATCAACCACCCCGCAGCGTAATGACGCCTGCAAATTCACGATCGCCGACACTCGATGCGTTCTTCACCAGCCGTGCCGGGGTCACTCCGGTGCGTGCGTGCCCGGATCCGGCATCCAGCCGCCTATCAGGCGCGACGCGCCGGGGACCGTTGTGACGCAACGGATCGACCGTTCGGCGCCGGACCTGTACCCGACATCACCGACGCCGAAAAGTGTGACGTACGCGACACCCCTGGCCGGCCGGAGGGACGGCGGCGGACCACATCCCGGAACGGGATTTAGTGAGGCTTATCGATATTGACGCATGTCACGGGCGCGGACAGAATCCCAGCACCACCACCAGGACCCCTCCGGGAGGGCCCCATGAACCGTCCCCGCCTGCCGCTCCTGCGGACCGCCGGCCGGATGACCGCGCTCGTCGCGGCCGCCGCCGGCGTGCTGCTCGCCGCCGCCGCACCCGCCGTCGCCGCCGCACCCTCCGGGCGCTACGTCGCGCTCGGCGACTCCTACACCTCCGCCCCGCTCGTCCCCACCCAGGTCGACCTGAACTGCCTGCGCTCCAACCGCAACTACCCGTCCCTGGTCGCGGCGTCCGCCGGTTCGGCGTCGTTCGCCGACGTGAGCTGCTCCGGCGCCACCACCGAGGACATCCTGTACGGCGGCGACGGCGCGCTGGGCATCGCGCTGCCGCCGCAGGTCAACGCCGTCACCTCGACCACCGCGCTGGTGACCGTCCAGATCGGCGGCAACGACATCGGCTTCTCCGGCATCATCGGCGACTGCGCCGAGGCGAGCGTGAGCAGCCCGCTCGGGTCACCCTGCAAGGACCGGTTCACCGCGGGCGGCACCGACCAGTTGCGGGCCCGGATCGCCGCGACCGCGCCGAAGGTGACGGCGGTGCTGCGGGCGGTCCGCCAGGCCGCGCCGAACGCGCGCGTGGTGGTGCTCGGGTACCCGGCGATCCTGCCCGACAGCGGATACGGCTGCTGGCCCGTGGTGCCGATCGCCTACCAGGACGTGCCGTACCTGCGCGGCGTCCAGAAGGCGCTCAACACGATGCTCGCCGACACCGCGGCGGCGGGCGGCGCGAGCTACGCCGACGTCTACACGCCGTCGATCGGCCGGGACACGTGCAAGAGCAGCGGCACCCGCTGGGTGGAGGGGCTGGTGCCGCAGAACGCGGCCGCGCCGTTCCACCCGAACGCCCGGGGTGAGCAGGGCATGGCCACGGCCCTGCTGGCGCACCTGAACTGACCCGGCCGGGTGAGCCGGTCCCGCCGTGTCGGGACCGGCTCACCGCCGGTAGGGCGACGGGTCGGCGAACCGGTCGGTGGTCGTGACGAACCCCCAGCACTGCTTGGTGTTGAACACGACCGCGTCCTTGCAGTACGCCGGGCTGGACGTGGCGGTGGCGTCGGCGACCAGGACCGGGTTGTAGTCGCGGAAGTAGGCGCTCTCGATCGTGGTGCTGACGCACTGGTCGGCGTTGACGCCGCAGACGAACAGCGTGTGGATGCCCTGGGTGCGCAGCACCTGGTCGAGATGGGTGCCGTAGAACCCGCTCATCCGCACCTTCTCGACCATGACGTCGTCGTCGCGGATCAGCGGCTTCAGCTCGTCGACCATCTCGGCGCCCCACTCCCCGGCGGTGAGCACCCGCCCGTGGTCCAGCGGCTGGCCGATGCCGCACTGGTCGGGCGTGTGCTTGAACGAGTGCAGCGTCGGTGCGCCCAGGTTGCGCAGGTCGGGGCGGTTGTGCCAGTACACCCAGATGACGAACATGTCGTGGCGGCGGGCGGCCTCGACCGCGCGTACCACCCCCGGGATGGCCTCCCGGCAGGCCCGGTAGTCCAGCCCGGAGCGGTGGGTCCAGCCGCCCTCGGCGCAGAAGTCGTTCTGCATGTCGACCACCGCCAGCGCGCCCCGTCGCGGGTTGTCGGCGAACGGCATCAGCTCCGCGTCGAAGCGGAGCAGGTCCTCCGGCGGGTCGTCCGGGGCGAACAGGACGTGATCCGGATAGAGGTGCCACCTGTCGGTGCTGGCGGCGAGCTGCACGCCGCCGTCGCCGGTGTCCCCGTAGACCGCCCGTCGCCCCGCCATACCGTCCGTTCTAGCCGCCCGGCGGACCGGCCGGGCGGCTACAGCGGCAGTGCATCCGTACGGGTGCGGGCGTCAGACCCGGGTGATGCGTACCGCGTCGGCGACCACGTAGCCGGTCCCCGCGCTCCAGCGGCTCACCCCGACCTTGTCCCCGGTCCCGGCGGCGAGCGTGAACACGCCGAGCGACACCCAGCGGCCGCCGCCGGCGCGCTGGTCGACGGTCACCGTCCGATTGCCGGTGGTGGTGGCCACCAGGTACGGGGTGCGGTCGTTGTAGCCGGGGTCGGCCGGGTACCACACCGAGACCTCGTAGGCGCCGGTCGCGGGCAGGGTCGTCCGGAACCAGGCCACGTCGCTGGACGCCACGGGTGCGGCGAAGCGGTAGTCGGCGCCGTGGCGCTGCGCGGAGTACGCGGAGGTGCCCCAGGCCGCGCCGGCGGTGAACCCGCCCGCCGTGGCGTTGTCGACCGTGACGCTCCACGACGCGGGCGGCGTACCGGCCCGTACGTCCAGGTAGTTGCGGTCGATCTTCATGGTCACGCCGCCCCACGTCTCGGTGACGTCGCCGGCGTACTGGTGCAGGCGCTGCTGGTCGGCGTAGCGGTCGTCGGCGCAGTACGTGCCCCCGTCGGTGTCCGCGACCCCGTTCCACCAGGCGATCCAGATCTGGTCCAGCCGCAGGTACCGGGTGTCGTGGTAGGCGGCGCAGACGTCGGTGATGCCGGACGAGCCGCTGGAGTACATGCCGGCGAGGTAGCCGCGAGTGTGCAGCCGCTCGACCCAGCCGGAGAGGAAGGAGAGCACCGCGGCCCGGCAGCTCGCGTTCGACGGGTACTGCTCGATGTCGTTGTAGAGCGTGCTGCCCGCGCCGATGCCGAGCGCCGCCGCGGCGGCGGCCGCGCTGTCCGCCGCGGTCCTGCCCTGCCCGCGGGCGGTGGCCGCGTCGGCGGACATCTTCGGCGTACGGGTGCCGCACGGCGCCTGGTAGCCGAGCTCGATGGGGATGAGCCGCCAGCCCTTGCGGGTCTGGTCGGCGACCCAGGTCGCGGTCAGGTTCGGTTGGGCGCAGGTGCGGCTGCCGCCGCTGATGTAGACGCCGACCGCGCGGTACGGCGAGGCGGCGAGCCAGGCGTCCATCGCGGCCTGCGACGGCGCGGTGCAGGTGTCGAAGCCCTTGCCGGTGAACGTGCCGGGCTGCGGGCCGACCGCGGCCAGGGCGGACTGCGACTCGGCGGCAGGCTGCGGGCCGGCGACAGCCGGTGTCCCGGCCCGGGCCGGGACGGCCGATGCCGTTGCCGGGACGGCCGTGGCCGCGACCACGGTGAGAAACGTCAGGGCCGTGGCGATCGCTCTCATCGGCGCCCCTCCTGTGCGGGATTCCTCGCTCGACGGCGAGACATGGGCAGGATTTCTACCACGCATCGACGGATGACGACAGATGATGGTGGCGAAAGTTTTCACCGAAGAAACGATCAATGAAGGGTATCGACAAGACGCCGGAAGCCGGTATAGCGTTCCCGCACTCACATCCGTCGATCGGTGAAGCGCCGTCACCCGAGGAGCGCCATGCCCACGTCACGATCCCCCCGTCTGCGACGCCGAGGTCTGCTCGGCGTACCCGCCCTGGTGGCCGCCGCCCTCGCCGTGGCCGTCCGGCCCGGCACGGCGCTCGCGGCGCCGAAGGCCGAGTGCCTCGCCGACCTGCTCGGGGAGCAGTGATGGCCACCATTCCCTGGCTCGTGGACGTGCTGCGGGCCGCCGGTGTGCAGGTCGTGGTCGAGGGCGACTGGCTCAACCGGATGCGCCCCGGCTCCTTCGACCCGATCGGGGTGCTCTGGCACCACACCGCGGCCACCTCCAGCGCCACCAACCCGCACCCGGCGCTGAACATCTGCATCAACGGCCGTTCCGACCTGCCCGGCCCGCTCTGCCAGGCGCTCGTGGACTACAACGGCGTGTTCCACGTGATCTCCGCCGGCCGGTGCAACCACGCCGGCACCAGCGGCGGCAGCGGCCCGATCCCGGCCGGGGACGGGAACACGCTGATGATCGGGTGGGAGATCGACTACAACGGCGTCGACCAGCGGATGACCACCGCCCAGTACAACGCCAGCATCGCGGCCACCGCCGCCGTGCTCAAGCGGCTCGGCCGGGACTCCAGCTACGCCCGGGGACACCGGGAGACCAGCACCACCGGCAAGATCGACCCGTCCTTCATCGACCTGAACACCATGCGCGCCGACGTGGCCGCCAAGATGGCCGGCGGCGGCACCGGCTGGACGTCGATCGTGGACAACGCCACCGCGGGCCGGTTCACCGCGAGCGCCAGCTGGGGCACCTCGACGTACTCCGGGCAGCGCTACGGCGCCGACTACCGCTACGCGGACCCGGTCGCCGCGAGCGACGCGGCCTGGTACAAGTTCAACGTCCCGCGGACCGGCAACTACCGGGTCGAGGCGTGGTGGCCGGCGAACGCGGGCTACAACGCGGCCACGCCGTACATCGTCGCCACGACCACCGGCAACCGGACGATCGTGGTCGACCAGCGGGCGACCGGCGGGCAGTGGCGCTCGCTCGGCACGTTCACGCTGCCGGCCGGCGACGCCAACCGCGTCGCGGTCAGCCGGTGGAGCTCCGCCGCCGGCCTGGTCATCGCCGACGCGGTCCGGCTGACCGAGGTCTGAACCCGGGGATGCGGCCGGGTGGCATCCCACCCGGCCGCATCCGTCCCGACGTCAGCGCAGCGACCGGAAGGCCGCCCGCATCTCCTGGGCGAACAGCTCCGGCTGCTCCCAGGCGGCGAAGTGCCCGCCCCGGTCCACCTTGTTGTAGTGGATCAGGTTCGGGTACGCCCGCTCGGCCCAGCTGCGCGGTGCGAGCAGGATCTCGTCCGGGAACTGGCTCACCGCGGCCGGCACCCGGACGCCCTTGGCGGCGAAGAACGACAGCGCGTTCTGCGCGTACAGCCGGGCCGAGGACACGCCCGTGTTGGTCAGCCAGTAGAGCGTGACGTTGTCCAGGATGTCGTCGCGGCTCAGCCCGCCGGGCCGGCCGGCGAAGGCGGCGCAGATCAGGTCCAGGCTCGCCGCGTCGTGGTCGAGCATGAACGTCGCCAGGCCGACCGGCGAGTCGGCGAGCGCCACGAGCGTCTCCGGACGGGTCGTCATGATCAGCGCGTACGCGGAGTGCTTCCAGAAGAAGTCGATCCGCTCGCAGGCGGCCCGCTCCTCGGCCGACAGCCCGGCCGGCAGCTCCGCGAGCGGGTTGTTGACACCGGTGATGCCGCTCTGCAACAGCGCGTCGATCTCCGGCGGCACCACGCAGGGCATGTTCGTGTGGATGCCGGCCAGCTCCGGCGGGGCCTGCACGCCGAGCATGTCGGTGATCAGCGCGCCCCAGTCGCCGCCCTGCGCCACGAAGCGGGTGTAGCCCAGCCGCCGCATCAGCTCCGTCCAGGCGCGGGCGATGTGCTGCGGATCCCAGCCGGGCCGGTCCGGCTGACCGGAGAACCCGTAGCCGGGCATCGACGGGATCACCAGGTGGAACGCGTCCGAGGCGCTGCCGCCGTGCGCCGTCGGGTCGGTCAACGGACCGATGATCTTCAACTGCTCGATCACCGAACCGGGCCACCCGTGCGTGACGATCAGCGGCAGCGCGTCGGGGTGCGGCGAGCGAACGTGGATGAAGTGGATGTCCAGGCCGTCGATCTCGGTGACGAAGTTCGGCAGGTCGTTGAGCCGCGCCTCGACCCGGCGCCAGTCGTACTCGGTGGCCCAGTAGCGGGCGAGCGCCTGACTGGTCTCCAGCGGCACGCCCTGCGACTGGTCGTCCACGGTCTGGCGCTCCGGCCAGCGGGTGGCCGCGATCCGGACCCGCAGGTCCTCCAGGTCCGCCTCCGGCACCTCGACGCGGAACTCACGGATGCCGGCGCCGGTACGCGTCGGCGTCATGGTCTTGACGGCCACGGGTTGTCCTCCTCGGGTCGGGTCAGGGACCGAACGTGAAGACGTACGCGCGGAAGCCGGGCCGCTCGGCGCGCAGGGTGAGCCGGTGCTCCCCCGGCGTCGCGCCGTCGACCAGCCGGATCATGGCCGCCCGGTCGACGAGGACCCGGTCGTCCGGGCCCACGTCGGCTCCGCGCGCGTCAGCGGCCGGTTTCCCGTCCAGCAGCACCCGAATCCCGGCCGGTCCCTCCGGTCCCGGGTCGGCCACCAG
Source organism: Micromonospora sp. BL1 (assembly GCF_003667485.1). Taxonomy (NCBI): domain Bacteria; kingdom Bacillati; phylum Actinomycetota; class Actinomycetes; order Micromonosporales; family Micromonosporaceae; genus Micromonospora; species Micromonospora sp. BL1. The sequence goes on along the minus strand of NZ_RCVK01000202.1, from coordinate 28,144 downwards.
GTTCACCTCACCGGCGGTGAACGGCAGGACCAGCTCGGCGCCGGCATCGCCGGTCTCGACGTACTCGCCCTCGACCCGCCAGTCGCCGGTCAGCGCGTACGTGCCGGGCACACCGCGGTCGGCGCCGAGGTAGGTCTCCGGGGTGATCCCGGCGTACGTGGGCTGCGGGCCGGTCACGAACGCGGTCACCTCCGCTGTGACCGGCGGCAGCGCGGTCGCGGGCGCGGCGGTCTCGACCAGCCGCCGGATCAGCGCCTCGGTCCGGTCGTAGTCGCCCTCGCCGACCCAGCGGTCGGCCAGCCGCCCGTCGGCGTCGAAGAGGTACTTCGCCGGCCAGGCGTCGTTGCGCAGGGCACGCCAGAACGTGTAGTCGTCGTCGATCGCGATCGGGTAGGTGAGCCCGTGGTCGCGGATCGCCCGGTCGATGTTCTCCGGGAGCCGGCCGAACGCGAACTCCGGCGCGTGCGCGCCGACGACAGTGAGCCCGAGGTCGCGGTAGTCGCGGTGCCACGCCCGCACGTACGGGGCGGTGCGGATCCAGTTCACGCAGGTGTACTCCCAGACGTCGACGAGGACCACACGTCCGCGCAGATCCTGCGGCGTCAGCGGCGCGGAGTTCACCCAGCGGCCGACGTCGATCGGCGGCAGCCGGGTCGCCACCGCGGCCCGGGTCATCCGCGGTTCCCGTCGCCGAGGTCGACGGCGGTCGCGCCGACCACCGCCCGGTCGCCCTGCTGCACGTATCCGACGACCGACGCGCGGCGCGGGTCGGGCGCCGCCGGCACGTCGATCTCCATCCGGCCCCGCTCCCCGTTCAGCTCGGTGGAACAGAACGCGCGCACCACCGTGTCCTGGCGCAGCCGCCGCCCGGCGTTCTCGCCCCGGGGGACGTCGTTCTCCAGGCCGCGCTCCACCACCGCCACGTTCAGCCGGGCCTGCTCGGGCAGCGCTCCGGTCTCGTAGTCGAGTACCACGTGCCCGGCGTCGGCCGTCACGACGGACAGCGTCACCGGCGTGCCGGGCGACGCGGCCAGCGCGGCGTCGATCGCCGAGCCGGCCTGCCGGCGGTCCGACCCGACGAACTCGACCGTTCCGTTGACGATCATCTGCGGCGTGTAGAGCCCGCCGGTGCGCAGCGTCCGCGCGTACCGCTCCTGCCGCAGCGTGTGCGCCTGCGCGCCATAGGGATCGGCCCAACCCAGGTGGTCCCAGTAGTCGACGTGGAAGCCGAGCGTGTAGACCCGCTCCCCGCGCTCACGCGCGTCCCGGTCGATCTCGGACAGCACCTCCTCGGCGGGCGGGCAGCTGTCGCAGCCCTGGGAGGTGAACATCTCCACGACGGCGAAGCCGTCGCGCGGGGACGATGCGCCGGTCATGCGGGCTCCCTTCGTCCGAGGACGTCCGCCGGCGGTTACCCGGACGGCGCGGCTTCGAACGGGCCGCCCGCCGGGCCCACGGGCGTTTGCCCCCGGCCCGGCCGGGTAGGACGCTGCGCCACCCGAGGGCGGGCCGTGCCAGGCGGCGTGGGCGGCCGGGACGTCGCGGAGGGTCGATGACGGCTGGACCAGGGCGGGCACAGGCGCCGTCGGGCGAGGTGGTGGAGCTGCGGGTGCACGGCGTCTCCTCGGCCGGCGCCGCCGAGGTGCTGGGCCGGCCGCTGGTCCGGCAGGTCGCGGGCGACCGCAGCGCGGGCTTCTACCGCCCCCGCCCCGGGCTCGCCGACGCGCAGGGCGCCGGCGGGGTGACGCTGGAGGCGTACCGGTGGAACGACCTGCCGTCCGGCACCGCGCTGCGTACCCTGTCGCTGCTGTTCCTGATGCCCTTCATGCTGCTCAACGTGGCCGTGTGGATGCGGCCGGGGGACGCGGTCGGCGGCGCGGTGGTGCGAGGGCTGTGCCGGGTGCTCGGGTTGAGCCTGACCGCGCTGTACGTGCTCGCCGGCGCCGGGGTGGCGCTGGACCTGGTGGCCTGGCAGTGCCTGTCCGTGCCGGCCTGTATCTCCGACCGGGAGTGGCTGTCCTGGATGGGCGGGCGGCCGGTCGGGTTGCGGCTCGTGGTGCTGGCGCTGGTCCCGACCGCCGCGGTGAGCCTGGTCTGGTGGGGCGCCCGGCGTCCGGGACGCTCGTTCACCGCGTTCCGGGCGCCGGAGCGGGCATCCGCCGGCCCTCCGTTGAGCACGATCGGCCAGTGGGACACCGAGCCGCTGATGGGCCGGCTGCGCTCGATCCACATCGCGGCGGCCTTCGCCACCCTCGACGGCTGTCTCCTCGCCGCCCGGGCCGCGCAGGGCGTCCCGCCCACTGTGGCGGCGCTGCTGGCGGTCACCGGCGCGGTGCTGCTCGCCTGCGTGGTCCTGGTCTGCGTGCCGCCGCTCGTCGACCGGGCGCCCGCCGACCCGCGACGCGACCGGGTCGCCCGGGTGCTGCGCGGCACCGCGGTCGGGCTCACCGTCGTGGTGGCCGGGTACCTGCTGTTCGCCCCGGTCCGCTGGCGTACCGGCGGGGGCCTGCCCGGCTACGGCTCGATCCTGACCTGGCTGCTGGTCACGCACGCGGTCCTGCTCGGCGGCCTGGGGGTCGTGCTGCTCTGGCACCGGCTGCGGGTACGCGGCCACCAGCCGCCGAACGGGCTCGGCGCGCTCGTGGTCGCGGCGGCGGCGGGCGGGCTCGCGGTGGCGTACTCCGCCGAGCTGGTCCAGCGCACCGCCGACCTGCTGGACCGGGGCGTGTCCCCGGCGGACGACATACCGGGTCCGGCGCGCGCGTACACCTGGGCGATCTACGGTTTCTTCCGCGCCCTGCTGGTCACGCTGGCGGCCGCCGCCGTGGTGGCGCTGGTGTCCCGGCGCGGCCGGATCCGGGCCGCCCAGGCGGTCGTCGAGCGCGACTTCCCGGCGCCGCCGGCCGAGGCGGCGCCCCGGCTGCGGCAGGTCCGGACGATGATCGTGCGGGCCCGGTTCACCGACCTGCTGGTGCCGTTGGCGGTGCTGTTCGCCGTCATGGCCGGGGCGGGCGCGGCGACCACCGCGATGGCGCTGGTCCGCCCCGAGCCGGGCGAGGCCCTGGAACGCCGCACGCACGTGCCGGCCGAGCTGGTCATGTTCGGCATCGAGGTGGGCGGGGTGGCGCTCTCGGCGGCGGGGCTGGCCCTGGTCGTGGCCGGGATCTTCGCCTACCGCAGTCCCGGGTTCCGCCACCACGTCGGCGTGCTCTTCGACCTGGCCACGTTCTGGCCCCGGGCCGCGCACCCGTTCGCACCGCCCTGCTACGCCGAGCGGGCCGTGCCGGAGCTGGCCCGGCGCATCACGTACCTGGTGCGCAGCGGAAACGGGGTGCTGCTGTCCGGCTACAGCCACGGCTCGGTGCTGGTCGCCGCCACCGTCCTGCAACTGCCGGCGGAGATCAGCGCGCGGGTCGCCCTGCTCACGTACAGCTCGCCGCTGCGCCGGCTCTACGCCCGGCTGTTCCCCGCCTACGTCGGCGACGAGATGCTGCGCGGGATCGGCGGCCGGCTCGGCTGGCGGTGGCGCAACCTGTGGCGGGACACCGACGCGCTGGGCGGCTGGATCTTCTCCCCGCACCGCGCGGACGAGCCGGCCCGCGTCACCGGCCCGGAGGCGACTGTGGACCGTCGTCTCCGGGATCCGGAGAGCCTGGTGGCGCCGCCCTGGGACAGCGTCCCGCCGCCGATCAAGGGTCACCTTCCGTCCGAGGACGACCCGGCGTACGCCGAGACGGTGCGGGACCTGGCCGGGCGGCTGCGCGCCCCGGGCCGTGACGCCATCGAGCCCTGACGCGGGCGGGGCGTCACGCCGCCGGGTGGTCCGCCTCGAACCGTTCCCGGGTGAGGAACGCCAGCCTCGCCCGCTTGTCCGGCATGTCGATCTCGTCGCCGAGCGTGAATCCCTCGATCCGCAGCCGGCGCAGCATGACGTCGTTGCGGACGTCCGGCTCGACCACCACGCGGCGCGCGGCCGGGTCCCGCAGCAGGAACCGGACCAGGGCCGGGAAGACCGCCCCGGTCAGCGAACCGGGATACCGCCGGGGCGCGTCGAGCAGCAGGTGGATCCCGACGTCGCCGGGCAGCACCGGGTAGCGGTCGCCGACCGGGTCCGCCTCCGGCTGGTAGGTCTGGAACAGCCCGATCGGCTCGCCGTCGAGCCGGATCAGGTACGCGTGGTGGGTGTCCAGCCCGTCGACGAACGCGTAGATCTCGCGTACCTCGTCGACTGTGTGCGAGCCCATGCCCCAGAACCGGTTGCGGGGCCGGACCACCCAGCCGTGCAGCAGTTCGGCGTGCCGGTCGGGGCGTACCGGCTCCAGCGCCAGCTCGCCGAGGCCGGGGATCCGTTCCAGGTGGATCACGTCGGCTCGTCTCCCGTCAGTGGGCCGGCGGGCACCGGGACCAGCGTCCCGGCGGCCCAGTGGGTGAGTTGGTCGGCGAAGTGCGCGTCGCCGGGGCGCCCGGATGCGCCGAACGGGACGATCCAGCGGCTGGCCGCCCGGTCGGTCAGGTCCCACACGTAGCGGGCCACCGGGCCGCGCCAGCAGGCGTCGGAGACGCCCGGCACGCTGGACGTGGCCAGCACGCAGTCGGTGTCACCGGCCAGCGCCACCCGCTGCCGCATCGCCGCGACCGCGTCGGTGACCGCCGGGGCGACACCCAGGTGCACCGGGTGCAGCAGGTGCCGGCCGCCCCACTCACCGGGCGCCGGGCCGGCGGCCACCTCGACCAGCGCCTCGGCGGCCGGTGCCGCGAGGCCGGCGCCGAACTCGGCGGCGAGGTGGTCCAGCGCCAGGCCGATCCGGGCCGCCGGGTCGGTCCAGGGCGCGAACAGCTCGTCGAAACCGCACGGCTCGCCGAGGGCACGCAACCTCGGGTGTACGCGCAACCGCCGGGCGAGTGCCGCCCGCCAGGCCGCGTACGCGCCGGCCTCGGCCGAGCCGGCCGCCATCGCCCAGTCCCAGCCGCGCAGCCGCAGCAGCAGCGCGCGGGCGGGTTCGTCGAGCCGGCCGGGGTCGAGCCGGCCGAGCAGCCGGTACAGCGGCCCGGCCGGGAGCCGGTCGTCGGTGTGCACCGTGGACGCGTCGGCGCCCTGGGCGAGCAGTTCCCGGATCCGGCGGGCCCGGTGCGGCGGGGCGAAGTCGGCGCCGTGTGCGGCCACGTCCTCGCGGCGGTCGTTCGCGCACACCGCCACGCCGTCGACCGGTTCGTCCACGAGCGGCAGGTAGTCGCCCCGCCACCGGTAGGCCGGCTCCCAGGCCGGTACGGGTTCCCGGCGGCACCGCTCGTCGCGTACCGGGACCAGGCCGGCGACCAGGCGGCGGACACTGCCCCCGGTGTCGGCGGCGAGCACGCTGTTGACCGGCTCGACCCAGTGGCGCAGCGCCTCGGCGACGTCACCGGTGTGCCGGGCGCGCAGCAGTGGCAGCAACGCCTCGAAGCCGAGGCGGGCCTCGACCCGGCTCGGCGTGCGCAGGGCGATCGCGTCGCCGGTGACCCGGTCGTGGTCGATCACCGGCCCGCGCGGCGTCTCAATCACCTCGACCGTCTCCGGGGCGCCGCCGCGGACCTCGATCTCCTCGACGTGGCGCGCGGCGGGCGTCCAGCCGTCCGCCTCGCGCACCAGCACGCGGTCGCCGTCGCGGCGCAGCCGTTCGCGGTAGAGGTCCTGGTAGTCGGCCATCGCGTTGGTGACGGCCCAGGCCACGTGGCCGGTGTGGCCGAAGTGCGGCAGGCCGGGTACGCCGGGGAAGGCGAGGCCGATCACGTCGAACTCCGGACAGGCGAGCCGGACCTGCTGGTAGACGCCGGGTAGTTCGAGCAGCCGGTGCGGGTCCCCGGCGATCACCGGGCCGCGCCCGGTGGCCGGGTCGGCGGGCAGCGCCCAGGCGTTGCTGCCGGAGGACGCCGGTCCCTCGACCGCGAACAGCCCGGCCGCCTCGGGGCCGAGCGTGCGGGCCACGTGCGCGTGCCAGAGCTTGTTCGGGAACGTGGAGAAGAGCACGTGCTGGACGAGGAAGACGCCGAGCGGCGACCAGGGCTGCCAGGGTTCGGGCGCGGTGCCGGTGGCGGCGAACTCGGGCGCGCCGGCAGCACCCTCGGTGAGTCCGGAGTTGACCCCGTCGACGTACGCCTCGACCCACCGCCGGGTGTCCGGGTCCAGGCCCTCGTAGCAGCGCCGGGCGGTGTCGTCCAGCCGTACGCGCCGGGCGAACCGGTCCCACGCCAGTTCGGCCGCGCCGACGTGGGCGGCCAGCCGGCCCTCGGCACGCCATCGTTCGACGCTGATCTGCCAGGCCCGGTCCAGCGCGGCGACACGCCCCTGCAGACGCGCGAGCGCGTCGACGTCGGCGGCCCACAACCGGGGCACACCCCACCTGTCGCGATCGACGTACGTCATCGTCTCACGCCGCCTCGGCGCGCCGGGCGCCGGTTCCGCTCCACAGTCAACTTAGGATAACCTCCCCTAACCGAGGGCGACCTTACCGCGACGCGGCCAAGGCGCCAACCACCGGCGCATCCGGGACAAAGCACCCCGAGTCGTGCTTGCTAGTTAGGCCAGCCTAACCTAACCTGATCGCCGCGGCTGTCGCCGCGTGTCCTGTCCGTACGACCGCTGGGAAGTCGCATGAGTTCGATCGGGAGCCCGACCGGCGCCGCGCCCACCGACACCGGCCGCGCCGCCGCCACGGCACGCGGCCACCTGTTCAACGCCGGCACGCTCGCGCGGTACCGGGACGTGCTGGCGCGCGGCGTCGACCGGGTCGCCCGCCGGGTGGGCGAGGCGGACCGGCCGTTCACCGGCGTCACCCCCGACGAGCTGGCGCCGCTCATCGGCGCCATCGACCTGGACCGGCCGCTCGGCGACACCGACGCCGCCCTGGACGAGCTGCACGACGTGTGGCTGCGCGACGCGGTCTACTTCCACCACCCGCGCTACCTGGCCCACCTGAACTGCCCGGTGGTCATCCCGGCGCTGCTCGGCGAGGCGGTGCTCAGCGCGGTCAACTCCTCCCTGGACACCTGGGACCAGAGCGCCGGCGCGACGCTGATGGAGCGGCGCCTGATCGAGTGGACGGCCGGGCGCATCGGGTTCGGCGCCGGCGCCGACGGCGTGTTCACCAGCGGCGGCACCCAGTCGAACCTCCAGGCGATGCTGCTGGCGCGCGAGGAGGCGTACCGCACGGTGGTGGGCGGCGGCAGCGCGACCGGCCGGCCGGACCGGCCGCAGGTGCTGTCCAGGCTGCGCATCCTCACCTCCGCGGCCGGGCACTTCAGCGTGCAGAAGGCCGCCAAGCTGCTCGGCCTGGCCGCCGACGCGGTGCTCACCGTGCCCACCGACGCCACCCGCCGGATGCGCACCGACGAACTGGCCCGCACCATCGACCGCTGCCACCGCGACGGCCAGGTGGTGATGGCCGTCGTCGCCACCGCCGGCACCACCGACTTCGGCACCGTCGACCCACTGCCGGAGATCGCCGACATCTGCGCCGCCGCGGGCGTCTGGTTGCACGTCGACGCCGCGTACGGCTGCGGGCTGCTGGTCTCCCCCACCCGCCGGCACCTGCTCGACGGCATCGAACGGGCCGCGTCGGTGACTGTGGACTACCACAAGTCGTTCTTCCAGCCGGTCAGCTCCAGCGCGCTGCTGGTCCGCGACGGCCGGACGCTGCGCCACGCCACCTGGCACGCCGACTACCTCAACCCGGCCCGCGCGGTCGAGCAGGGCATCCCGAACCAGGTCGACAAGAGCATCCAGACCACCCGCCGGTTCGACGCGTGCAAGCTCTGGCTGACCCTGCGGATCATGGGGCCGGACGCGATCGGCGCGCTGTTCGACCAGGTCGTCGACCTCGCGGCGCAGGCGTGGCGGCGGCTCGACGCCGACCCGCGCTTCGAGGTGGCCGCGCCGTCGCAACTGAGCACAGTGGTCTTCCGGTACCGGCCGCCCGGCCTCGCGCCCGACCTGGTCGACGAGGCCAACCTGCACGCCCGCGACGCGCTCGCCGCCTCCGGCGCGGCCCTGGTCGCCGGCACCAAGGTCGACGGCGCCCACCACCTGAAGCTCACCCTGCTCAACCCCGAGACCACAGTGGACGACATCGCCCACGTGCTGGACCTCATCGCCGACCACGCCGCCTGGTACGCCCGGACCGCGGCCACCGCCGAGCTGTCCTGCCCGGTCTGACCCCCGCCGAGGAGAACGAGAACATGTCGACCCACGACTTCATCGCCGTCGGGCTGGGCCCCTACAATCTCGGCCTGGCCTGCCTCACCGCGCCGATCGACGACCTCGACGGGCTGTTCCTGGAGGCCCGCGACAGCTTCGACTGGCATCCCGGCATGCTGCTGGAATCCACCCGGCTCCAGACGCCGTTCATCGCCGACCTGGTCACGCTCGCGGACCCCACCTCGCCGTACTCGTTCCTGAGCTACCTGAAGGAGACCGGCCGGCTCTACCCGTTCTACATCCGGGAGAGCTTCTTCCCGCTGCGCGCCGAGTACAACGACTACTGCCGCTGGGCCGCCGGGAAGCTGCCGAACCTGCGCTTCCGGCACACCGTCACCGCCGTCGAGTACGACGAGGCCGACGACCGGTACGTGGTGCACGCGGACACGCCGGACGGCCCGGCCACCCACCGGGCGCGGCACCTCGTGCTCGGCACCGGCACCCCGCCGTACCTGCCGCCGGCCTGCGCCGGGCTCGGCGGTGACATGATCCACAACTCGCGCTACCTGGAGCACCGGGAGGCGCTGCGGGCCAAGGACAGCATCACGATCGTCGGCAGCGGCCAGAGCGCCGCGGAGATCTACCACGACCTGCTCGGCGACATCGACACGTACGGCTACCAGCTCACCTGGGTGACCCGCTCGCCGCGGTTCTTCCCGCTGGAGTACACCAAGCTCACGCTGGAGATGACCTCGCCGGACTACGTGGACTACTTCCACGCGCTGCCCGAGCCGACCCGCTACGCGCTGGAGGCCGCGCAGAAGCCACTGTTCAAGGGCATCAACGCCGACCTGATCAACGACATCTACGACCTGCTGTACGCCAAGAGCCTGCACGGGCCGGTGCCGAGCCGCCTGCTGACCAACACCGAACTGGTCGAGGCGGCGTACGCCGACGGCCGCTACCGGCTCGGGCTGCGCCACACCGAGCAGGACCGCGCGTTCACGCTCGACACCGCGGGACTGGTGCTGGCCACCGGCTACCACTACCGGGTGCCGGAGTTCCTCGCGCCGGTCCGCGACCGGCTCCGCTTCGACGCGCACGGCCGCTTCGACGTGGCCCGCAACTACAGCGTCGACCACACCGGCCGGGGCGTGTTCCTCCAGAACGGCGGCACCCACACGCACAGCATCACCTCACCCGACCTGGGCATGGGCCCGTACCGCAACTCGTGGCTGATCCGGGAGATGACCGGCCGGGAGCACTACCCGGTGGAGAAGACCATCGCGTTCCAGGAGTTCGGCGCCCCGGCCGGGGCCCCGGCATGACCGGCATGACCGCGTTCACCCGCGTCGACGACGCGCTCGGCGAGTTCACGCTGCGCCCGCTGGACCCCGACGCCGACGCCGCGCTGCTGCACCGCTGGGTCACCCACCCCAAGTCCGCGTTCTGGCTCATGCAGGACGCCGACGTGGACGCCGTCGCCGCCGAGTACCGGCGCATCGCCGACCACCCGCACCACGACGCGTACCTCGGGTCGTGGCGCGGCACCCCGGCGTTCCTGGCCGAGCGGTACGACCCGGCGCACGTCGAGCTGGTCGATCTCTACGACCCGGAGCCCGGCGACGTGGGCATGCACTTCCTCTGCGCGCCCGCCGACACGCCGGTCCACGGCTTCACCCGGGCCGTCATCACCACGGTGATGGCCTGGCTGTTCGCCGACCCGGCGACGCGCCGGGTGGTGGTGGAGCCGGACGTGCGCAACACCGCCGTGCACGCGCTCAACGCGGCAGTCGGCTTCTCCGTCGTCGGCCCGATCCGCAAGCCCGAGAAGGAGGCGCTGCTCAGCGTCTGCACCCGGGACCAGTTCCGGGCCGCCACCGGCGCGCCCGCCAGCGAGGAAGGGGCACCGGCGTGAACGCCAGCGCATCCGTGGACCACCTGACCCCCGAGGCGTGGGCGACGGCCAACCGGCTGCTGGTGCGCAAGGCGCTCGCCGAGTTCGCCCACGAGCGCCTGATCACCCCCGAGCCCGCCGGCCCGGGACAGTGGCTGGTGCGCAGCGACGACGGCACCGTCGAGTACCGGTTCGCCGCGCAGCGGCTGGCGCTCGACCACTGGCAGGTCGACGCGGACAGCATCGTGCGCCGCCGCGACGGCGCGGACCTGCCGCCCGACGCCGTCGACCTGTGCGTGGAGCTGCGCGGCGCGCTCGGCCTCACCGACGCGATCCTGCCGGTCTACCTGGAGGAGATCACCTCCACGCTGGCCGGGACCGCGTACAAGCTGGCCAAGCCCGCCGTGAGCGCCGCCGAGCTGGCCGCCGCCGACTTCCAGGCGATCGAGACCGGCATGACCGAGGGGCATCCCTGCTTCGTGGCCAACAACGGCCGCATCGGCTTCGGCGTGCACGAGTACCACGCGTACGCCCCGGAGGCCGCCGCGCCGGTACGGCTGCTCTGGCTCGCCGCGCACCGCGACCACACCACGTTCACCTGCGCCGACGACCTGGACTACGACACGCTGGTCCGGGCCGAGCTGGGCGAGGAGACGCTGGCCGGATTCACCGCCACGCTCACCGGGCTGGGCCTGGACCCGGCCGACTACCTGTTCGTCCCGGTACACCCGTGGCAGTGGTGGAACAAGCTCGCCGTCACGTTCGCCGGTGAGGTGGCCGCGCGCCGGCTGGTCTGCCTCGGCGAGGGGCCGGACGAATACCTCGCGCAGCAGTCCATCCGCACCTTCTTCAACGTCACCGACCCGGCGAAGCACTACGTGAAGACCGCGCTGTCGGTGTTGAACATGGGCTTCATGCGCGGGCTGTCCGCCGCGTACATGGAGGCGACGCCGGCCATCAACGACTGGCTGGCCGGGCTGATCGAGGGCGACCCGGTGCTCAAGCGCACCGGCCTGTCGATCATCCGGGAGCGGGCCGCGATCGGTTACCGGCACCGCCAGTACGAGGCGGCGACCGACAGGTACTCCCCGTACCGCAAGATGCTGGCGGCGCTGTGGCGGGAGAGCCCGGTGCCCGGGCTGGAACCCGGGCGGCGGCTGGCCACCATGGCCTCGCTGCTGCACCTGGACTCCGACGGGCGCTCGCTGGCCGCGGCGCTGATCGACGAGTCGGGGCTGGCCCCGGCCGACTGGCTGCGCCGCTACCTGGACGCCTACCTGGTGCCGCTGCTGCACAGCCTGTACGCCCACGACCTGGCGTTCATGCCGCACGGCGAAAACGTCATCCTGGTGCTGGACGGCGGCGTGGTGGAGCGGGTCGTGTTCAAGGACATCGCCGAGGAGATCGTGGTGATGGACCCGGACGCGGACCTGCCCGAGCGGGTGCGGCGGATCCGGGCCGCCATTCCGGAGGACGAGAAGATCCTGTCCATCTTCACCGACGTGTTCGACTGCTTCCTGCGGCACCTGAGCGCCGCCCTGCACACCCAGGGCGTGCTCGACCAGGACGGGTTCTGGCGCACGGTGGCCGAGTGCGCCGCCGGCTACGCCGCCACGGTGCCGCACCTGGCCGACCGGATGCGCCGGCACGACCTGTTCGCGCCGGAGTTCACGCTGTCCTGCCTCAACCGGCTCCAGCTGCGCAACAACCAGCAGATGGTGGACCTGTCCGACCCGTCGGCCGCGTTGCAGTTCGCCGGCACGCTGGTCAACCCGCTCGCCCCGTACGCGCCGCGCGACTGACGGGGACGACGAAGAAGCGGGCCGGCGCCGTGCGCCGGCCCGCTTCGACGGCGGTGGGGACGATCAGTTCTCCGCGCGTCCGGCCCGCCAGTAGCCCATGAACGCCACCGCGCACCGGTCCATGCCCCGCTCGGTGACCAGGTGCCGGCGCAGGCCGCGGATCACCGCCGCCTCCCCGGCCAGCCAGGCGTAGAGCGCCGCGCCGTCGGGCCGCTCCGGCACCTCCCAGAGGATGTCCCGGTCCACGTCCACCTCGGCCAGCGGCGGCGCGCCCGGTCCGGCCGGTACGGGCACCAGCCGGCCGGCCAGGCTCGTCACGGCCGGGGTGAGCCGGCTGCCGTGCGGGGCGCCGTCGCGGGGCAGCCAGGTCACCGTGACGCCGGCCGGCGCCGCGCAGGGCAGCTCGTCGCCGGTCTCCGGCACCTCCACGAGCGCGTGCCCGCGCGCGTCGGCGGGCAGCCGCTCCAGGATCGCGCAGATCGCCGGCGCGGCGGTCTCGTCGCCGGCGAGCAGCAGCGTGGCACCGGCCGGCGGCTGGAACTCGACGCCGCCGTGCGGGCCGTCCCACCCGGCGTCCGGGCCGACGACGGCGATCCGGTCGCCGAGGCGGGCCCGGCGTGCCCACCGGGTGGCCGGGCCGCCGTCGCCGTGCAGCGCCATGTCCACGTCCACCTCGTACGCCTCCGGCCGGACCGCGCGCACCGTGTAGGTGCGGATCGGGCTGCGCAGCCCGTCCGGCAGCTCCCGCCACCGCGGGAACCAGTCCGGCCCGTCGGGCAGCTCCCCCGGCGCCCCGTCGACCGGCGGCAGGGCCAGCTTGATCCGCTGGTCGTACCCGTTGTCGGCGAACCGGTCCAGGTCCGGGCCGGTGAGCGTCACCCGCAGGAAGGACGGGCCGAGCCGCCGCAGCGCGCGGACCTCAACGGTGAAGACTCGCCAGGGCGCGACGGCCAGGGTGCTGGTCATGCGTCATTCCTCTCACGGCCGGTGGGCGGTACGTCGGTGAACGGGCTAACGGGCGGCCGCCGCGGCGCGGGAACGCCACAGCAGCCAGACGAAGTACGGGGTGCCGATCAGGGCGGTGACCAGACCGGCGGGAACCTGGGCGGGGGCGATCACGCTGCGGCCGAGCGTGTCGGCGAGGCTGACCAGGGTGGCGCCGAGCAGCACCGCGACCGGCAGGACGCGGGTGTGCCGCCCGCCCACGAGGGCGCGGGCCGCGTGCGGCGCGACCAGGCCGACGAAGCCGATCACACCGACCGCCGACACGGCGGTGGCGGTGAGCAGCGCCGCCAGGCCGAGCGCGATCAGCCGGGCGCGTTCCAGCCGGACGCCGAGCACCCGGGGCGTGTCGTCGTCGAGCGCGAGCAGGTCCAGCTCGCGGCGCACGGCGGCCACCACCGGCAGCGCGATCATCAACGCGATCAGCACCGGCAGCACCTGCGGGGCGGTACGCCCGTAGGTGGAGCCGGACAGCCAGGTCAGCGCCTTGCCAGTGTTCCACGGGTCGGACGAGACCACGATGAACGTGATGACCGCCGTCCCGCCCTGCCAGACCGCGAACCCGATCAGCACCAGCCGGTCGGAGTTGAGGCCGCGCCGCCGCGCCAGGCCGTAGACCAGCGCGAACGCGGCGACCGCGCCGAGACCGGCGGCGCCGGACAGGGCGAGCACGCCGGCCATCGGCGCGAACGTCAGCAGCGACACCGCGCCGATGCCGGCGCCGCCGGTGATGCCGAGGATGCCCGGTTCGGCGAGCGGATTGCGGCACACCGCCTGCACCGTGGTGCCGGCCAGGGCCAGCGCGGCCCCGGCCAGCAGCGCCGCGGTGACCCGCGGCCAGCGGGCGTCCAGCACGAAGGTGTACGCCGGCCCGGTGCGGCCCTGCACCCAGTTGACGATGTCGCCGAGCAGCACCCACGTGTCACCGGCGAGCATGCCGAGCACCAGCGCGGCGGTGACGACGACCGCGCAGGCCGCGACGACGGCGGCGACGAAGCCGCGGGAGCGGACGGCGGCGTGGCCGCCGGGCGCCTGCCGGGTCGGCCCGGCGTCGCGGTGGCGGCGGGCCAGCCAGATCAGCAGCACCGCGCCGAAGAGCGTGGTCACCACGCCGGTGGGCACGTCGACACCGGCCTGCCCGCCGAGTACGGCGCGCAGCAGCACGTCGGAGCCGAGCACGATGACGACGCCGACGATGCCGGCCAGCGGCATCAGGATGCGGTGCCGGTGCACCTCGGGCACCCACCGGCCGAGCAGCCGGACGATCACCGGCGCGCCGAGGCCGACGAAGCCGATCGGCCCGGCCAGGGTGACCGCGGCGGCGGAGAGCAGCACTGCGAGCAGCACCACGATGAGCCGGGTCCGGCGCACGTTGAGCCCGAGCACGGTGGCGGTGTCGTCGCCGAGGGCGAGCAGGTCCAGCCGGTGCCCGAGCGTCACCAGCAGCAGCGCGGCGACCCCGATCACGGGGGCGAGCTGGGTGAACGCGGCGAGGTCGCCCTGCACGAGCGAGCCGTTGCCCCAGGCGAACAGGCCGATGGTGGACTGCTCGAACAGCAGCAGGAGCAGCATGGTCAGCGAGGCGAGCGCCATCGCGGTGGCCGAGCCGGCGAGGATGAGCCGGGTGGTGGCGGCCTGCCCGCCGGCCGAGAGCAGCATGACCAGGGAGGCGGCGGCGAGGCCGCCGCAGAACGCCAGGCCGCCCGAGGGCAGCGCCGGCAGCGCGATCCCGAACGCGGCGGTGGCGACGATCGCCAGGTGCGCGCCCGCGTTGACGGCGAGCGTGTCCGGCGAGGCGAGCGGGTTGCGGGTGGTCGACTGCAACGCCGCGCCGGCGAAACCGAGCGCGACGCCGACGGCCAGGCCGGTGAGCAGCCGGGGCAGGCGGGAGGCGACAAGGATCCGGGCGGCCTCGTCGTCGCCGCCGGTCAGCAGCCGGAGCAGGTCCAGCGCCCCCACCGACGACGTGCCCTGGGTGAGGTGCACCGCGGTGATCGCGACGAGCACCACGGCGGCGAGGGTGAACGCGCCGGCGACCCGGCTGCGCCGGACGGGCGGCGGCCCGACCGGGGCCGGCCGGGTGGCCGGCCCCGGCGGGGCGGGGGCGGTCATCGCGCTCAAGCCGTGTAGACCTTCACCAGCTCGTCGATGTACTGCTTGGCGGACAGCGTGCCGCCGAACGTCCAGATGCCGTTGGGCATCTTGTGCAGCTTGTTCTGCTGGACGAACGGCAGGGAGCGCCAGATCGCGTTGCCGGCGAGGCCGTCGGCGAACACGTCGTTGCCGTCCGAGGCGTTGTAGAAGAAGTGCAGGTCCTGGCTCTTGAGGACGTTCATGCCCTCGACGTCGGTCTGGCCCAGGCCCCACATCTCGTCGGTCTTGCCGGTCCAGGCGTTCTTGAGGCCGAGCTGGATGCCGAGCTGGGAGACGAACGCGCCCTGGCCGAACATCCGGATCGAGACGGTGCTGCCCTCCTTCCAGCCGTCGGCGATGGCGAACTGCTTGCCGGCCGCCCCGGCGTCGGCGATCTTCTTCTTGCCGTCGGCGAGCGCGGCGTCGAAGTCGGCGAGCAGCTTGTCCGCCTGGGCGGTCCGGCCGGTCGCGGTGGCGATCATCTTCAGGTCCGCGCGCATCCGGCCGATGTTGTCGGAGGCGTCGCTGCCCTTGGTGACCAGCACCGGGACGTACTTCTCCAGCTGGGTGACGACGGCGGAGCCGCGCTCGGCCTCCATCACCACGAGGTCCGGCTGGAGCGCGACGATGGAGTCGACGCTCGGCTCACCCCGGGTGCCGACGTCCTTGACGCCCGCGTCGAGCGGGGCGGCGGTCACCCAGGTGGCGTACCCCTTCGGGTCGGCCACGCCGACCGGCATCACGCCGAGGCCGACGAGCATCTCGACCTCGCCCCACTCCAGGCCGACGACCTTGGTGGCGGGGCTCTTGAGGGTGATGGTCTTGCCCCGGCTGTCGGTGACGGTGACCGGGCCGGTGGACGCGGCGTCGGAGGGGGACGGTGCGGCGGCGGGCTCCTCGGTGGTGCCGCAGCCGGCGATCAGCAGCGCGCTGGCCGCGGCGGCGGCGAGCAGGGTCAGGCGGGTACGCAACATCGGTTTCTCTTCTGTGGGCAGGAGTCGGTCAGGCGGAGACGCGGGTCGTGTGCCGGCCGACGGGACGAGTGGAGAGCAGGTTGGTGACCGGGTCGACAGTCACCTCGACGCGAATGCCGTACGCCTCGGTGAGCGCCGCCTCGGTGAACACCTCGTGCGGCGTGCCGGCGCCGCGGACGCGGCCTTCGTGCAGGAGCACGACCTGGTCGGCGACGGCCGCGGCCTGGTTCAGGTCGTGCAGCACCACACCGACGGCGACGCCGGCGGTGTCGGCGAGTTCGCGCATCAGGTCGAGGATCTCCACCTGGTAGCGCAGGTCCAGGAACGTGGTCGGCTCGTCCAGCAGCAGGATCGCGGTGTCCTGGGCCAGGCAGGTGGCCAGCCAGACCCGTTGCAGCTCGCCGCCGGACAGCTCGTCGACCGGCCGGCCGGCCATGCCGTCGACGCCCGTCACCCGCATGGCCCGGTCGATCGCGGCCGGTCCGTCGAGGTCGTTCGCGCGCCACCGCTGGCGGTACGGGTGCCGGCCGTACCCGACCACGTCGCGCACCGTCACCCCGCTGGGGGTGGGGCGGCTCTGCGCGAGCAGCGTGACCCGGCGGGCGAAGTCCCGGGCGGACAGCGCCCGGGCCGGCGTGCCGTCGGCCAGCACGATCTCGCCGTGCTCCAGCGGGTGCAGGCGGGCCAGCCCGCGCAGCAGCGTCGACTTGCCGCTGCCGTTCGGGCCGACCAACGCGGTCACCGCCGCGGGCCGAAGCGTGATGGCGGCGTCGTGCACCACCGTCGTGCCGTGGTAGCCCAGCCGCAGGTCGCTGCCGCTCAAGCCGTCGGCTCGCACCGTTCTGCTCGTCACGGAGGTTAGGCTAACCTAAGCGCTGATCACGCTGTCAAGCCGGTCCTTCGGTCGGATTCCGCGGCCCGGCGCACATTGACACCCGGCGCGTGGCGCGCGGTCACGTCGCGGTAGGCCGCGGCGACCCCGGCCAGTCCCCGCCCCAGCTCGGCGCCGCGCACCCCGGCGTACCCGATGACCAGCGCCGGGGGCCGGTCGTCGGCGCGCAGGGCGTAGAACCGGCCGCCGCGCACCAGCACGGACCGGCGCCGCGCGGCCGCCACCATGGACTCCTCGGCGCACCAGCGGGGCAGCACCAGGTACGTCTGGAGGCCACCACTGGCGTCGAGCGGCGCCACGCCGGGCAGATGGCGTGCGACGTGCTGGCGTACCGCCTGGCCGCGGCGCTGGAACTCGGCCCGCAGCCGGCGCAGGTGCCGGTCGAACGCGCCGGTGTCCACGAGCCGGGCGAAGGCGAGCTGGTCCAGCCCGGAACAGCCGATGTCCCAGCCGGCCCGGACCCGCTCGATCGAGGCGGCCAGCCCGGTCGGCGCGGCCAGCCAGCCGAGCCGCAGCGCCGGGGCGAGAACCTTGCTGGCACTGCCGGCGTACACCACCCGGTCCGGCGCGACGCTCTGCAACGCGGGCATCCGCTGCGCCGGCGCCACGAACGCGGCGTCGAAGTCGTCCTCGACGACGTACCCGTCCACCGCACGCGCCCAGTCGACGAGCTGCTCCCGGCGCCGCCGGCTCAGCGGCGCACCGGTGGGGAACTGGCTGGCCGGGGTGGTGAGCACGGCCCGTACGCCGGTCGCGGCCAGCTCGCCGACGCGGATGCCCTCCCGGTCCACCGGCACACCGACCGGCCGCAGCCCGGCGTCGGCGATGAACGCCCACTCCCCCGGGTGCCCGGGATCCTCCACGCCGATCGCCTCGTGTCCCTGGTCGCGCAGCACCCGGCAGAGCAGCGCCAGCCCCTGGGCGAAGCCGGAGGTGATCATCAGGTGCTCGGGGCGGACGCGGACGCCCCGGACCCGGCCCAGGTAGCCGGCGAGCGTGCGGCGGACCGCCGGCAGGCCGGACGGCGGGGCGTAGCCCAGTTCCTGCGGCCCGGCCGAGCGGAGCACCGAGCTGACGCAGCGGATCCAGTCCTGGCGCGGGAACGTGGACACGTCGGTGCCGCCGGCGCGCAGGTCCCACACCTCGGGCGCGGGTGCCTCGTCGGAGGTGAGCGCGGAGGCGACGCCGGCGTGCGCGGAGTCCGCCACCGAGGTGCCGGAGCCGCGCTGCGAGGTCAGGTAGCCCTCGGCGCAGAGCTGCTCGTACGCCTCGACGACCACGGTGCGGGACACGCCGAGGTCCGTCGCGAGCTGACGGGTCGACGGCACGCGCGTCCCGGGGCGCAGCGTGCCGTCGGTGATCCGCCCGCGCAGAGCGTTGCGGAGCTGCGCCGACAACGTTTCACGCGCATCGCCGTCAATTGACAGATTCAGATGCCACACCGATTGGTCCTCTCCCCGGTCTCCGAAGTGGTATGGACAGCGGGAACCGCACTTGGTGAAAGTGTTTCCCGGGACCGCAACCGATTCCCGGCCGCAACCGGGGGGTGCCGCGCGTCCTTTTCAACGGGGGAAGTCCGATCTGTCACCGAACGCGGTCCAGCCGGTCCGCGTCGGGACATCCGGGCTGCTCAAAGGGGGGTTCCACAGTGTCCTCATTGTCGACCACGGTGGGCGCGGAAACCGCAGACCACCGTTCGGAGACGCCGGGACGCACGACGCCGACCGGCCGCATTCCGATTTCCGTGACCTCAATCACACTGCCGTCGATCGATCCGCTCACGTTGTACACCGCATTGACACAAAGCCATGCCGCACACGACGCGTACCTCTTCGAAAGCCTGGACGGACCGGCCGCCGACCGGCAGGCCGCGGCGGTGGGCTGGGGCCGTCTCGCCGAGCTGCGGTTCCTGGCCGACGGGTGCGAGCTGGCCGCCGCCGGGCCGCTGGGCGACGCGCTGGGCGCGGTGGTCACCGGCGTCCTCGGCGCACCGGCCCGGCGGCAGGGCACCACGTCCGCCTGGCACGTGCCCGGCCCGGCGCAGCTCTGGTCGGTGGTCCGCGCCGTGCAGCGCGCCTTCACCGTCGAGACGCCCGTGCCGGCCGACCGGTTCGCCTTCGGCTTCCTCACCACCCTGGCCTACGAGGCCGCCCGCGACATGGACGAGCTGACCCTCGGCCGGGCCGACGACGACCTCCCCCGGTTCGCGCTGACGCTGTTCCGGCACACCGTCTGGTGGGACCTGCGGGCCGGCACCGCGCACCAGTTGCACGCCACCGGCCCGCACCTCCCGCCGCAGCCGGCGCCGCCGGTGACGCGGCTGCTCACCGGCGCGCCCGGCGACCAGCCGCCGCCACCCGCGCCCACGCCGGCCCGGGTACGCGACACCGTCGACGAGGAGACGTTCGCCGAACGCGTGCGGCGCTGCCTGCGGCACATCCGGGTCGGCGACAGCTACCAGGTGCAGATCGGCCACCGCATCGAGGTGGAGACCGCCCTCACCCCGCTGGACGTCTACCGGCGCCTGCGGCACCGCAGCCCGTCGCCGTACATGTACCTGGCGCCCTGGGCCGGGCGCACCGTGATCGGTGCCAGCCCGGAGCTGTTCCTGCGCCTGAGCGGCGACCGGCTGTCGATGCGCCCGATCGCCGGCACCGCCGCCCGCTCGGCCGACCCGCTGACCGATCGCCGCCGGGTGGCCGAGCTGCGGGCCAGCGACAAGGAGCGCGCCGAGCACGTCATGCTCGTCGACCTGTGCCGCAACGACATCGGCCGGGTCTGCGAGCCGGGCACGCTGTCGGTGGACGCGATGCTCGACGTCGAGCCGTTCGCGTACGTGCACCATCTGGTCTCCACCGTCTCCGGCCGCCTCGACGACGGCGCCGACGTGTGGGCGGCGGTCCGCGCCGCGTTCCCGGCCGGCACCATGACCGGCGCGCCGAAGCTGCGGTCGATGGAGATCATCGACGGGCTGGAGGCGGCACCCCGGGGCATCTACGCGGGCGCGATCGGCCTGGTCGACGTCCGCGGGTTCGCGGTGCTCGCGCTCTGCATCCGCACCGTCGTGCACGACGGCCACCGCTACCACACCCAGGCGTCCGCCGGCGTGGTCGCCGACTCCACACCAGCCGCCGAGTGGCGGGAGACGCTGGCCAAGATGAGCGCCGCCTACTGGGCCCTGACCGGCGAGGAGCTGCTGCCGTGAAGGTCCTGCTCGTCGACGCGTACGACAGCTTCACCCACATCATCGACCAGTACCTGCGCACGCTCGGCGCCCGGACGGTCGTGGTCCGGTCGCGCGTGCGCAGCCCCCGGCAGCTCGCCGCGCTGCGCCCGGACGCGGTGGTGCTCGGACCCGGGCCCGGCCACCCCGGCGACTCCGGCCACGTCGAGCTGGTCCATGCCTTCGCCGGCCGGGTGCCGCTGCTCGGCGTCTGCCTCGGCCACCAGGCGATCGGCCTGGCGTACGGCGGCACGATCGCGGTGGCGCGGCACCTGATGCACGGCAAGACCAGCGAGGTCACGCACGACGGCCGGGGCGTCTACGCCGGGGCGGCGGCGCCGCTGACCGTCACCCGGTACCACTCGCTGATCGTCGACGACCCGGTGCCGCCCTCGCTGGAGGTGGCCGCCCGCTCCGGCGACGACGGCTACGTGATGGGCTTGCGCCACCGCACGCTCGCCGTCGAGGGGGTGCAGTTCCATCCGGAGAGCGTGACCACCCAGGACGGGCTGCGGTTGTTCGACAACTTCCTGCGCGGCGTACCGGCGGCGCTGCCGGTCGCCGGCTGAGCGGCGGAGACCGATCATGTCCGACTCCCCTCCCCCGCTCGCCGTGGTCACCGGCGGCGCGGGCGGCATCGGCCGGGCCGTCACCGCCGCCCTGACCCGGGCCGGGCACCGGGTGCTCAGCGTCGACCGCGAGCCGGCCGCCGACCCGTCGGCGTACGCGGCGCTCGTCGCCGACCTGGCCGTGCCGGAGCAGGCGCAGCGGCTGCTGGACGACGTGCACGAGCGGCACGGCCTGCCCGCCGTGCTGGTCAACAACGCCGGCGTCTACCCGGCCCGGGACTTCCTCGACTACGACCCGCGCACGTACGCCGAGGTGCTGGACACCAACCTCGGCGCGACGTTCTTCGGCACGCTCGCGTACGCCCGGGCGCTGGTGGCCGCCGGGCGTCCGGGCACCGTGGTCAACGTCGCCTCGATCAGCGGCCGGATCGGCAGCCCGGACGCCGCGTACGGCGCTTCGAAGGGCGCTGTCGTCGCGCTCACCCGCAGCCTCGGCCGGGCGCTGGCCGCGCACCGCATCCGGGTCAACGCGGTGGCCCCCGGGCTGGTCGAGACGCCGATGGCCGCCCGGATCCCGGCGGCCCGCCGGGACGACTACCGGGCCCGCATCCCGGCCGGCCGCTTCGGCGCCCCGGACGAGATCGCCGCCGCCGTCGCCTGGCTGGCCGGCCCGGACAGCAGCTACGTCACCGCCTCCGTGCTGGACGTCGACGGCGGCCTGCACTGACGCACACCGAGAGGACCCCGATCCATGTGGCTTCCCACCACCGGCCCGGCGGCCGGCTTCGCCGCCGACTACCTGCGCCTGCACCGCGCGTTCTACGACCGCACGCTCACCGACGAGCAGCTCGGTGACTGGCGGGACCGGCAACTGCGCCGGGTGCTCGACCAGGTCGGCACCGGCTCGCCGTTCTACGCCCGGCACCTCGCCGGGATCGACCTGACCACGATCACCCCGGCCACGCTCGACCGGCTGCCCTTCACCACGAAGGCGCACCTGCGCGAGGAGATGCTCGACGTGCTCAGCCGCCCGCTGGCCGAGGCCGTCTTCTTCTACGAGACCACCGGCACGACCGGGCCCGCCACGCCGTGCCCCCGCGACGGCCGCGAGGTGGTGGCCAGCAACGCCCACGTCACCGAGTCCTGGGCGTCGATCTTCCGCCACCACTTCGGCGAACACGCGCCCCGGGTCGGGCTGATGGGCCCGACCGAGGTGCACTCGTTCGGCGACACGCTCGGCGACGTGGCCCGCAACACCGGCGCGATGAACGCCAAGATCTGGCCGTACTCGCCGGTGATCGGGTTCGCCAAGGCCCTCCAGCTCATGCGGGACCTGGAACTGGAGGTGATCTGCTGCACGCCGGGCGTGGCGCTGATGCTGGCCAAGGCCGCCGAGCACCACGGCTACCGGCTGCGCGAGGACTTCGCGGTCAAGCTGCTGTTCGTCACCGGCGAGATGTGCACGCCCGCGCTCGCGCACAACCTGGAGTCGGTCTGGGGCGCGGACGTCTACAACATCCTGTACGGCTCGCAGGAGGCGTTCGTGATCGCCACCGCCTGCCGCAACAAGCGGATGCACCTGTCCCAGACCAACTACCTGATCGAGGTGGTCGACCCGGAGACCGGCGCGTCGCACGGCCCGCGCGGCACCGGCGAGCTGACCGTGACCATGCTGGTCGACGGCGTGAAGCCGCTGATCCGCTACCGCACCGGCGACGCGGTGGTGGTCGGCGCGTCGGACTGCGACTGCGAGATGCCCGGCGACCTGGTGCAGATCGTCGGGCGGACGCTCGACCGCATCGACCTGGGCGGGCAGCGGCGTACCGCCGGGCAGATCGAGAGCGCGGTGCTCACCGGCGTCACCGGCTCGGCCGGCTACCAGGTGGTGATCGACAACGACCCGGCCGGCGGCGACCGGCTCACCGTCCGGCTGGAGCTGCTCAAGGACCTGGTGGACGACCCGGCCGCGGTGGCCGACGGGGTGCGCCGGCGGGCCGCCGCCGCGCTCGGCGTGCCGGTGGAGGTCGAGCTGAGCGACGGGCTGGACCCGATCGTCAGCACCGGGGCGTTCGTGAGCTGGAAGGCCGCGCGGATCGTGGACCGGCGGGTCGCCGACGACCACGAGACCCGGGTGGCCCGGCGGATGGCGGGCAGGCGTGGCTACGACACCTGACACCACGGCGACACCCGACACCACAGCCGCCGAGCCGGTGCCCGCGCTGCCCGGGCCGCTCGCCGGGGCGTACGGGCGGCGGTGGCGGACGGTGGTGGACCGGTGGGCGGGCCACCCCGGCACGGCGGTGGCGACGCTCGGCCCGGCCGGCACGTCCAGCCACCTGACCGCCGCGTTCCTGGCCGAGCGGCACGGCCTGCGCATCGAGCTGTGCGACACGTTCGACGAGGTGCTCGGCGCGCTCGTGGAACGCCGCGTGGACCAGGCGCTGGTGCCGAGCGCGTACCAGGGCGCCACCCGCTTCCACTGGCACCGCGACCTGCGTCTGGACGCCTACTTCGCGCAGGCCACCCCGGAGTACGGCATCGCGGCGCGAAAGCGGGACGCGCCGCCGGGCGACGGGGAGGTCACCGTCGCCGCGCTGTGGGAGGTCCGGCGAATCTTCGCCGACCTCGCCCCGCCCGCGCTGCGCGACCGTCCGATGCGGTGGCTCGACGCCGAGTCCACCCAGCACGCCGCCGAGCTGCTCGCCGCCGGGGCCGCCGACCTCGCGGTGACGAACGCCCCGGGGGTACGCCGGCACGCGCTGCGCTGGGTTGTCCGCCGCCCCGGCGCGGAGATCGTCTGGCTGCTCTTCGGCCACCGCCGCCCGCACCTTCGAGGAGAACCGGAGTGACAGTCGTGTCCCGACGAACGTTGCTGCACCGCGCCACCGTCCAGGAAGGGCTGGGGGTGGCGTCCCGGCCGCACCACAGCGTGCTGCTCGACGGGGAGCGGATCGTCGCGGTGCTGCCCGAGGCGCAGGCGCCGCTGCACGACCCGGACGTCGACGTGCTGGACCTGGACGGGCGGACCGTGATGCCGGGCATGACGCTCGGCCACACCCACATCGCCTACCTGAACGTGCTCGACGGCCGGGAGACGCTGTTCAAGCACTCGATCCCGGAGGTGACGCTGGGCGCGGCGGCGAACGCGGCGGAGATGCTCCGGCTGGGCTACACCGCGTTCGTCGGCGCCGGCTCGGTGGCCGGCATCGACATGGCGCTGCGCCGGGCGATCGACGCCGGGCGGCTGCCCGGACCGCGGATCACGCCGTGCAGCCGGGACCTGATGGTCTCCGGGCCGCCCCAGCGGCGTAATCCGGCGGTCAGGCAGCGCATCCCCACCGACCTGATGCGGCTGGCCGACACCCCGGAGGAGCTGGTCGAGTACGTCGACACCGAGGTCGCCCAGGGCGCCGAGATCATCAAGGTGTTCTCCACCGGCGACGACACGTTCCCCAACGGCCGCTCGCACGAGCTGCTGTTCACCGCCGAGGAGCTGGTGGTCGCGGCCAACGCCGCACACGAGCGGGGGGTACGGATCCGGGCGCACTCGCGCGGGCTGGGCGGCATCCGCAACGCGATCGCCGCCGGGGTGGACGTGATCGACCACGCCACGTACGCCGACGACGCGGCGCTGGAGGCGATCGCCGAGCGCGGCATCTTCGTGGTGCCGAGCCTGCACCAGCCGCACCGGCTGCTCACCACCGGCACCGCGCACGGCAAGACCCCGGAATACCTGGAGACGCTGGAGTTCCGGGCCGAGGTGGAGAACACGCTGCGGATCCTGCCGCTGATGGTGGAGATGGGCATCCCGATCGTGGCCGGTGACGACTTCGGCTTCGCCTGGACCCCGCACGGCCGGTACGCCGAGGAGCTGGAGACGTACGTGAGCATGGCCGGCATCCCCGCGCCGACGGTGCTGACCTGGGCCACCGCCAACGGCGCGCGGCTGGCCGGGCGCGGCGACGAGGCCGGGACGGTGCAGCCGGGCCGGCTGGCCGACCTGGTGGTCACCGACGGCGACCCGGCGCGGGACATCACAGTGCTGGGGCGGCCGGAGGCGATCGAGCTGGTCCTGCTGGGCGGGCGGGTGGTCGCCGGGGACGCCGCCGCCTACCGGGACCGCCGGCCGGCCGGGGTGGCCTGATGCGGCCGGCGCGGCAAAGCGGCCCACAGTCCCGGATTGGCCTCACCGGATCGGCGGGGATTGGCCACAACCGGTGGCGGCGCCGCTTCGTACGGTCGGGGCGACCGTGTGAACCGAACCGACGGGGATGACGATGACCCAGCTCAGCGACGGCGCCGACCGGCTGTCCGTCCGGATCGACGACCGGGTGACGGCGAGCGTGCCGGACTACGTCCTCGGCCTGCTCGCCGTGCCGGCGATCGAGGTCGGGCCGGCCCACCCGGCCGTGGCGCGGCGTCTGACCGCCGCCGAGGACGCGCTGCACCGGGCCGGCCTGGACAAGGCCGGGGTGTCCGAGCTGCCGGGCATCGCCGGGTGGCGGGCGGCGTACCGGGCGGTGGCGGTGAACCCGAACCGGTTCCCGTGCGCCGCCGAGTCGATCGCCCGGCGGGTGGCCCGGGGCGACCGGCTGCCCCGGATCAACGCGCTCGTGGACCTCTGCAACGCCGTCTCGCTGGACTCGGCGCTGCCGGTGGCCTCGTGCGCGGTGGACGACATCGCGGCGGTCGCCGTCCGGCCGGCCGACGGCACCGAGACGTACCTGCCGCTGGGCGCGCCCGACGCGCCGGAACGGCCCGAACCGGGCGAGATCGTCTACGCCGACGACCACGGGCGGGCCCACTCCCGGCGCTGGAACTGGCGCCAGGGCCACCTGGTCCGCACCGACCAGGGCCGGCGGCGGCTGCTGCTCACCGTCGAGGCGGCCCACCCGGGCGGCCGGGCGGAGGTGGAGGCGGCGCTGGACCGGCTCGACGCCGTGCTCGGCGAGCTGACCGCCGCGCCCCGGCACCGGGCGGTGCTGGACCGGGACACCCGCGACGCCGTGTTCGCCGTCGAGGCCCCGCTCAGCCCCGCCGGCACCCCGGGAGGCCGCTCGTGAAACGCGCGATCCTGATCGTCTACCGGCCCGCGGCCGGCCGCTACGCCGCCCAGTTCCGCAGCGTGGTCGCCGCGGCCACCGACCTCGGCGTGGACAGCCTGGTGCTGCTGCCCACCGGCCAGCCGGCGCCGGAGACCGCCGGCCTGTCCTGCCACCGGGCCGACCTGGACGACCCGGACGCGGTCCGGGCGGCGGTCGCGGCGATCGTCGCCGACCGCCCGGTCGAGCGGATCTTCCCGCTGTTCGAGGGCGACGTGCTGACCGCCGCGCGGTGCCGGCGCGACCACGGCATCCCCGGCCTGGACCCGGAGCAGGCGCTCGCCTTCCGGGACAAGAACGTGATGCACCGCCGCGCGGTGGAGCTGGGTGTGCCGGTGGCTCGCTCCTGCCGCCCGGACACCGTCGGCGCGGTCGCCGAGTTCGCCGCCGAGGTGGGCTGGCCGGTCGTGGTCAAGCCGTACGCCGGCTGGGCCTGCGGCGACACCCACCGGGTGGACTCGGCCGACGACCTGGCCCGGGTGTGGCCGCTGGTGGCCGACGCGCGCCACGACTACCGGGTCGAGGAGTACGTCCGCGGCGCGGAGTACCACGTCGACTCGCTGCTGCGCGACGGCGAGGTGGTCTTCGAGCAGCTCTCCCGCTACACGTACTCGGTGCTGGAGTTCCGCGACGAGCCCGGCGGCACGATCTCCCGCAAGCACGACCTGACCCCCGCGGAGCAGCGCATCCTGTCCGCCAACGCGGGGCTCCTGCGCGGCTTCGGCATGCGTACCGGCGTCGCGCACGTGGAGTTCTTCCTCCGCGACGACGGCGAGGTGGTCTTCGGCGAGGCGGCGGCCCGGGCCGGCGGCGGGTCGATCGTCCCGGCCATCGAGGCCGGGCGCGGCATCAACCTGGCCGGCGAGTGGTGCCGGCTGGAACTGGACCCCGGGCACCGGACCGCCGCCGCGCTGGGCGCGGAGACCGGCACCGAATACCTCTGCTCCGACCGGTACGGCCGGATCACCGCGATCACCACCGCCGACGAGCTGCGGGCGCTGGACTCGGTCCTCGACGCCGACGTGTGGAAGGGCGTCGGCGACGTGCTCGCCCCGCCGACCGCCTCCAACGACGTGCTCGGCTGGTACGTCTGCGAGGGCCGGGACTTCGACGACGTACGGGCCCGGTTCAAGACCATCCGGGACGCCTTCCAGGTGCGTACCGAACCGGCCGGGGAGGCGTCATGTGGCTGAGCCGGTTCCGGGCGCTGCCCCGCCCGCTGCGGATGCTGGTGCTCGCCTCGTTCATCAACCGCGCGGGCATGTTCGTCTTCCCGCTGCTCGCGGTCTACCTGGTGCGCAGCCGGGGGTTGAGCACCGGCGAGGCGGGCGTGCTGATCTCGGTCGGCAGCACCGGCCTGCTCGCCGGGAGCCTGCTCAGCGGCCCGGTCTGCGCCCGCGCCGGCCGGCGGGCCGCGCTGGTGTCCAGCCTGCTGCTCAACGCGGCCGGCTACCTGGGGCTGGCGGTGCTGGACGGCCCGCCGTGGACATACGCGGCGCTGCTGTTCGTCGCGCTCGTCGGCATGGGCATGTTCGCGCCCGCGGCCAACACGCTGATCGCCGACCTCGCCGAACCCGAGCAGCGGCCGTTCGCGTACACGGTCAGCTACATCGCCAACAACCTCGGCATGGGCGTCGGGCCGCTGCTGGGCGGCCTGGCCGCCGCGTACTCGTACGGGCTGATGTTCGCCGGGAACATCCTGCTCGGGCTGCTCGCGGCGCTCACCATCCGGCTCAGCGTGCCCGCCGACACCCGCCGCGACGCGGCCGGGACACCGGCGAAGGCCGGGCTGCGCCGGGCGGCGCTGCGGCGCGACCTGGACGTCGCGGTGCTGGTGGTGCTCTCGTTCTGCTACGTGGCGCCGCTGATCGGGCTGGAGTACACGCTGCCGCTGGCGGTCACCGGGGTGCTGAACTCGTCGGTGGCGGTGGTCGGCGCGGTCTACACGATCAACAGCATCGTCGTGGTGGGCGCCGGCATGCTGATCGAGAAGCGGATCAAGGCGTACCCGACGCGCACGCTGCTCGTCGTCGCCGGCCTGCTCTGGTCGGCCGGGATGGCGGTGCTGGTGTTCGCGTTCTCGCTGCCCGCCGTGCTGCTGTCCACAGTCGTCTGGACGCTCGGCGAGATCATCGCCTCGGTGGTGGTGCCCACCTACATCGCCGACCACGTCGAACCACGCCGGGTCAGCGCCTTCATGGCGCTCAACGGTTTCGTGCTCAGCTCCGCCCGGCTGGTGGTGCCGATGGGGCTGGGCTTCGTCTGGCAGGCGCACGGCCACCGGCCCGTGCTGCTCCTGCTGCTGCTGACCCCGCTGGCCGGCGTCCTCGCGTTCGCCGCGCTGCGGATCCGGCCCGAGGCCCGGCCGGTGCCGGAG